>JAZOTG010000116.1:0-12155 GCA_045657505.1 Kiritimatiellia bacterium
CTGATTTTGCGAAAAAATTCTAAAGGCATCGGCAAAGGCCTTTCGCCCCTCTTGAGTTTGAGCGCACACTTCGGCGTACGACGGCAGCTCCACCGCACCGGCCGGCGGAACAAAACCGCGCTCCGGCGCCATATAGCACAAACCGTCGATATTCCTCCAGTCGCGCCCGCACCTGACGGCATCGGCAAACGCAAGCACGCTCCTCTCGCCCATGCCGTAACTCAGCGCATCGGCTTTTGCATCGCATATAACCGGCCGGCGCACCTTGTCGCTCCAAAAATCGTAGTGGCTTATCCGGCGCAAACTTGCTTCAACGCCGCCGAGAAGAATAGGTTTGCACGGTTTGAACGCCGAACGGATGGCGTTGGAATATACAATAGCCGCTCGATCCGGGCGGCGGGTGTTTTCTTCACCGGGCGTAAAGTCGTCCTGACGGCGCTTTTTGCCCGAGGCGGTGTAATTGGCGACCATCGAATCGACGCACCCGGGACTTACACCCCAAAAAAGCGCCGGTTCGCCGAGCGATTTGAATGCTTCGGAATCTTTTACGTCGGGCTGACTCAACACGGCCACTTTGTAACCTGCCTTCGCGAGGCACTGGCCGATCACGGCTACGCCGCTGTAGGGAGAATCAACATACGCATCACCGCTCACTAAAATGACGTCAGCCTGCGCCCAGCCGAGATTGCGCATCTCTTCTTTGGTGACGGGAAGAAAAGCCATGACTGCTCCTTGCATCAGAATCCGGGCAGATTCATCTGTCCGGAAACGCAAACCTTGCGCCCCTTTGACAATGTCCTGTCGGAAGTGTCGTACACAACGAATTTAATACCCTCGAAACGGCGCGAAAGCTCGGATTTGATGTACTTTGAAACGCTCTTAACATTACCCTTGTCATCGTCGGAAAAACCGATGGCCACAGAGCGCCCAAGCCCTCCCGTCCGCTGCAGCATGTGAAAAACATGCTCGACAAAATCCCTTATGGCAAATTCTTTTGCAAGTTCTGGCTTTGACGACGCCGCGGCATACGCAAGTTTCTCTCTGTAGATGGGGTCGTCGGCCATGCGTTTTTTGAATCCGTCGTATGTCACAGCCGCATAGCGGCACATGCTCAGATAATAATCGAGCTCCTCCTCGTCAGTGCCAAAACGCTCGACCTTGTCAAAACACTTTCTGTAGCCGCGAAGATTGGACATCATAATCTGACGCTCGAGCGGCGTCAATGCGACATCAATGAAAAGCCTCACGGCTTTCTCTATTGTAGAAGGCGCATGTCCGCGGGCCGTCACAATCGCAAATATGCGCCCTTCGACAAGAGTCTTGCAGAAGGTGCTGTAGCTGGGAGAAGGCTTTTCGCCGCCGGCAACGCGCGATAAAGCCGTCATCGTGTCTTCAATGAAACGATTGGGCTCTGCGTCATTTTCAGGATCGGCAAAATTTCTGAACGCCTCGTCCCAGCCGCCTTCCGACGGCGGGCGGTAATGTTCCGTGTCGGTGCGCACGAGAGCGAATGTTGCCGTGGAAACCTCAACAGGCACCCACTCGCCGGCCTTGTTCCTGTGCTCCATTTTTATTTTGGTGGGCATGTGCAAAATATTGTCATCCCAGTCAAAAATGTAATATTTGAAATCGCGTTTTGCGACTTCTTCGTTTACATATGGCACAGAAGGTATCACAGCACCTCCCCTTCAAAGTCGAAACCGCAGACATTTTCTAATCTGACGGCCACAAAATCTCCAACGTCCACCTTGCGCGCGGCAGGTGAATCCAGGAGGTAGACCACTCCGTCAACATCGGGCGCCTGAGACTCCATTCTTGCAACGCCGGGGGCGACGACGAGCGCGTCAAACACCTGACCGAGCATTTTCTCGGACTTGACCTTCCATATTTTTTCGGCCTCGGCCATCACTGTGCGTTCACGCTCTTCCGCCACCGCACGCGACGGGCGGGATGACATTTTTGCGGCCTTTGTGCCCTTTTCAGGACTGAATGCAAACGCGCCGAGATGATCAAACTGCATACGCTTCAAGTCGGCGATAAGCTCTGCAAACCGCGACGGGGTTTCTCCCGGGAATCCGGTTATGATTGTAGTGCGCAATGTTATGCCGTCAACTGCCTCACGCAACACCTCGGCCGCAATTCGCGAGGCCTCGACAGCGCCTTTGCGATTCATCTTAACAAGCACTTCAGGCACCGTATGCTGCAGAGGAATGTCTACATAACGCACGGCATGTTTCGAATTGACAAGCCAATCGATAAACTCCTCCGTAATTTCACTCGGATAGCTGTATAAAACACGCACCCAGAAATCGCCTTTGAGTTTGTCAAGTTTCCAGAGCAAATCGCTTAAACGCGTTTTCTCCTTGAAATCGCAACCGTACAGCATCGGGTCCTGTGCGACAATGTTTAATTCGCGGCACCCGCTTTTGAGAAGCGCCCTGGCCTCGCAAAGGATATCATCCATCGGACGCGACCTGAATCTGCCGCGAATCGACGGAATGGCGCAATACGAACACCTGTGGCAGCAACCCTCGGCAATTTTCAAATAGGCGAACGCCTTGCCCGTAAAACGCAATTCGGGCATTTTCGGTTTAATCCATTCAGACGGCACGCCGCGCCACTCGTCGACGCCGGGGAACTTGCTTTTCGCCTTTGGATAACGCTGAGGATAGCAGCCTGTGACGACAACCTTGCCGAAATTACCTTTTTTCTTGAGCGCCACCGCACGGCGTATTTCGCTTTCGGCCTCTTCGCGGGCGGAGGCGATAAACGAGCACGTATTGACTATCACCACATCGGCTCTATCAGGGTCGGATGAAAGCGTACAACCTTCTTTAAGAAGATTGCCCGCCATAACCTGAAGGTCGACAGCGTTTTTGGCGCATCCCAACGAAACGAGAGATAATGAAGTTTTAGTTTTAGCCATACTGAAAATTATATCAAATCAATCCGAGAATCACGCTTACATTGCTGCCGCCGAAAGCAAATGAATTTGACAAAGCAGTTTTTACGGAACGGCGATTACCGGCCACTGGGATTGCAAAAGGAGCCATTACAGCGTCGACCTCGTCCGTAACATGCGGCGGCACACCGCATTGCCTCAGCAGCGAAATGTGGCATAATGCCGCTTCAAGCGCGCCTGCCGCACCGAGAGCGTGACCGGTCATCGGCTTGGTGGAACTGCACAATATCTCATCGCCGAAGACACGCCTCACCGCGGCGCATTCCATTGAATCGTTATATACGGTGCCGGTGCCATGCAGATTGACATAATCTATATCAAAAGGCTCCAGCGAGGCGTCCAACAATGCAGAGCGCATTGAAGCTTCCGCGCCTTTCCCTTCGGGGTCGGGGGCGGTGAGATGATGCGCGTCAGAACTCTCGCCGACTCCGAGAAGCGCGACGCCCTTTTCACCGTCTGCCGCTCTGCGCATAATAAACAGCGCCGCGGCTTCGCCGAGATTGATGCCGTCTCTATTGGGCGACAGAGGCCTTGTCAATGTTTGAGACACAGCCTCGAGCGCGCCAAAACCGTTTAAAACGACATGCGTCCTGGCATCGGCGCCGCCAAGAACAACGGCATCGCACAAACCGCATTCAATTAGCCTGCGCGCCGACGAAAACACTTTACCGCTTGAAGAGCAGGCAGTCGAAACTACCCATGCCGGGCCGTTAAGGCCAAGTTTACCGCGGGTGTATTCTGCGGGCGCGGCCATATTGATACTGTCCGTTCCGGCCGTGAACTCCTCCATCGTCGAATTGCTTGTTCCTATAACAACGCCTATGCGATTGCCGGAATATGTTTTTTTAAGTTCATCCACCTGCGTGTGAATCTGCGATATTGCCGCGTCAAGAAGCGTATAAACACGGGCCTTCCCGCATTCGCTGAAATCACACGCGCACGGCGCAACGCCAAAATACGTCTCTTCGCCCGAAGCAAGCGCGCCGTCAAGTTTTTTCATGCCTCCGACATCGCCGGAAATCATTCTCTTATATGTTTCCTCGATGCCCGTACCGAGCGCACTGACAATTCCCAAATCGGTCAATATGTATCTGTTCATTCTTTACTCGTCGCTGTTTTCGGTTATTCTAACCCTGAAGAAGCACGGAGATGAAGGTTTTACTCCGCCCGCTTCATGATTTATGAGCAATTCACCGGAAGAAAACGCGTTGCCCTTCGCTGCACATTCAATCCACGGCCCGGACAGGGATGATGATGAGAACAAACGCACGGTCCCGTTGATTCTGCCATTCTTCAAACTCCCCCCCGCGCGAAGCGACACCTTGATCGAAACATTGCCGTTCGAATCGACTGCAAATCCGGCAATGTCAAGAACCGTATCCTTTGATATGCCGGCGACAGGCATTTCGTCGATATCGTATGCAACCTTGTAGTCGGCCGCCGCTGTAACGCCGGAAAGGCTTTCAGCCGTGAACCGGCCATGACTTATTGCTGTGTTGAGCCAATTGGCGATATTCTCCGAAAGAAGGCCCTCCATTGCCGTATTCCCATCGGGGCTTTTCAAGACCGCTGTTTCAGATTCGGCGTTAGCTCTCGGCACCCATACCGCATCGTCGGCGTAAACGGCCATTCCTATGACAAAGCACGGCTCGTTGCGCAATACAAAGTCTTTTCTGTCATACGCAAGGAAAAGAGATTTGCCGCCGAGCAAAACAGTTCCCGGCGGGAGGGTAAACGCATTCTCGGAATCCTCCGGCAGTGAGGACGCGTCAAGAATGCCCTCAATTGTCCAATTGCTTAAATCGATTGAATCGACGTTTGGATTGGTAAGTTTAACGGCGCCTTCAATCTTTTCAATCACAATTGGAGCAAATCGTGCCTTATGGGCAAGCGGGATGCCGGCATTTAAATCTGATGCGTACCCGATTTCCCACGATGTGTTGGACACACAGTGCTTTACAAAAAGATGGTTGCGGCGTTTTTCAATGTAGTTTTCCCAAAGATCATCATACGCCTCATCCCAATTTAACACATTGCTCCACACATATATTGACGTTGATTTGTATGAATCGCCCCATTTAAGCCTGTCGACGGATGCGTCTGCCGCGACCTTTTCCTTAAAATTCTTCACGTAACCGTCCCAAAACGGAGTTTCCGCCTGCGACGTGCCTGGAGCTTTCAGAATCTGATCCATCAGCGAACGCAGACGGCGCAGATACATGGCTCTGAAATCGGAATTCTGCCAGATGGCTTCCACCGCATAATTCCCGTCACCAACAGTTGCGCCTTTGAGGGAACCGCCTTTATGAGCACGGACCGTCCAGCCCCCGTAGAACGGATGAGACTTGAACGAATCATCGTCCGGGCGCAATCCTATCCTTCCGCGGCTTGTATCGTCTCCGTAGTAATACTGCCCCCACGAAAGGTTGTGGTCGTACGCAAGAGGCATCCACACGCCATTGCCGTTTTTATCCCAGTACAGGCAGATGTTTGCCCAAATGTCGTCGGCTTCCTGCGTAATTCGTGCAGTGGCAAGGTAATTTATCCATGCGGGAATGTCAAAATGATCGTATACTGCAGCCGTTATGGACGGATCGTTTCTTGGCTTTGAATTAGCGGAAGAGAACTTTGATGCGAACTCTACCAGCGGGCCGTACGCCGCACTGCTTGTTTCATCACCGTCGTCGGGTGTCTTCTTCTCCACGTCGCCGGCCGTAGTATGCACATTCGGCGAAATGGTGCCTACATTTTTGTAAGAATAACCATTAGGGTCAAATCCGTAATAATCTTCAATCAATTCATCTGTAAAACGGTTTGAATGGAAAGCCAGCTGATAAAACTCACCGTTCAGATTCAACCGCACGGGATAATCGAACGGCACCTTGTTCCCTGCATTTCTCCAAACATAAAAGGAAAGCGCCTGCCTGATGAACGTAGGATCGGCATATTCCGCGATAAACGACGTCTTTCTTATCTCTTCGAGTTTGACCCCTTTGCTCCCGCCCTCCATCATATTGCGGCATGTCAAGGGCTGGCACTTGCTGAATCTCAAGCCGTGGGATTTCTTCACGAATTTTGCAGTTGTATTGCCGCGCAGATCTATTCTCACGTTGTCGTAGTATGTATCGGTCTGCCCGTCGTAGATGCCGCACCTGGCGCCAAGCGGATAAGCGCCTTTGACGGCGTCATAATCCTTATCCATCAATTCCAAACTGTCGCCTTCAACAAACAGATGGAACGTCTGAAGATTTTGCGACACCTGGCTTGACAGCGGCGCGGCAATTGTCCCATACCAGTTAGGGCAGTCGTCGGGATTGTTGCGCGACGGAGAAACCCACACCGCACCGGCCTTGTCGGTGATCCGCGCTCCAAATTGAATCAAACGGCCGGGAGACGGTATTTCCTCTGCAGGAATCACTCCCACATACCCCTGAGACGTTTTGACTGTCTTGATCTTATTGCCGTCATCGTCCTTTTCCTCGACGACACGCACGTAGGCATCTTCTGTGAGCTGCGCCTCTCGATATCTGACCTCTCCAAAACCGCAGCGGTACATAAGTTCTACCTTGTCGATCGCGTTCATTTCATCGTCTGAAATTGGATGTATGTCGAACACCACCTTAAAGTCTTCGCCGGAGGCCGCCATAGGCTGCGGAAGATAGAAACCGTAATCCTCAAACACCGTGTCATTGCTCGGCCCTATGTTCGGACCATACGGGCGCGCAAGCGTGAAATCATTCGCCTCGTTAAATGTTGGCTCAGGGAATATTGCGCGGGATACGCCTTCCGCATACGCCTGCAGCCTGGCTTCAAGCTGCAGCGAAATTACTTTCCCGGAACTTTCTTCAGGCGAAAGCTCCCATTTAACGGCAATGCTCTCAACGCCATCGGCAAGCGGAATGCGCTCATTAAGAGGAACGGTCTGTCCGCCCATTTCAAGCTTCAAACCGCCTACAAGCCCGGGGGCTTCAAAAACAATATTCGCCTGACCATTGTGTTTGGGCAACGCCACATTTACCAAACCGTTAACAGGACGGAGCTCTTCCACGCCGATTGCGTCAGTAAACAGATTTTCTGTCACCTTCTGCGCGCAGAACGGCGATGAATTGTGCATTTTGGCAATCTCGCGTGACGGCAGCACTCCGGAATATATTTTGATTCCGGAAATCTTTCCTCGATAGCCGCGCCAATAACTGTCATGCGTGCCGCCGAAACGCCGCGAAACAACCGCAGGATAATAATTGTCTAACGTCGCCGATGCGCTTTTAACGCCATTGAGATGCAGGACGGCCTCTTTGGTGTTAGCATCGATCGTCAACGCGACATGCGTCCAGCTTCCAATCGTCAACGGCGAATCAACGTTAAAAATTCTGTCGACCGCCGAAGCGCGCTGCAGATAAAATTTGCCGTATGATGAGCGCGAAGGATCGGTACCGTACAGCAGGAGATACCCCTCGGCTCCGTTGCCCCCGTTGCGGCAATCAAGAAGAGCAACCGCCTCTTCGCCCTTTGCGGCAAACGAAGACGGATTGAGCCAGAATGAAATTGTTTCACCTGACGGACATAATGCATCAGCATTCCGCCCGATATTTTCGATATACGCCTGCGTGGAGGAATAATCAGACTGATTGGCGGCGCCGTTGACTTTAAACTCGAACACATCGCTTGATTTGTCGTATTCAACAGCCGATGCGGCATGACTGTCTGTTTTGACCGAAAGCTCTCCATATTGCAGAGTAACATCGCGTTTTGCCTTGTTCTCATCTGATAGATATCCGATTTGAGCGGCGGAAAGCGCCCTGTTAAAAATACGTATGTCGGCTATCTGCCCGTTGAAGAGACGCCAGTATGAAGAATCATACGCATGGCCGAAGCAGTATGGAATTGTTTTTTGAAGATGACAGTCAAACGGCATCACTCCCTGAAATACCGGCTTGCCGTCAATATAAAGCGTCAGCATCTCGCCGGCAACCTGACCCGCGACAAGAACAAAATGATGCCAGTTGCCGTCAGTGTAATCATCAACCGTGTCAGATTGGTAAGTGACAGAATTGCTGGAGGAACGGGGCTGGATGGTAATCTGGCCGCCATCGTTGAGGAACGCGATTATCCCGCGGCGATCGCCCGTGTTTGACGGACGGGATTCGAAAAGAGGCATCCCGATATTGCTTGAATCACCCGAGGCCGACGGAGAGGGTGTCGACCTGAAATAAAAACTTACAGTGTAGTTGTCCTGCGGGTACAAGCTCGGAACCACCTTCAAACCGCGGTTGGCGGCCGTCAAAGCCGAAAAGTCGTATGCAGAGGTTTGAACAACTCCGTGCGCATCAATCGTGTCCTTGAGATTGACGGAAGCGTTTACACCCGGTTCAACTGCTGTTGACGCAACCGGCGTTTCCAATGACGACAAGTCGGCGATATCGCTAAACTCGGCCATGGTAAGCCTGCCGGAAGCCGGCTTCATCTCGCCCTCACCGGTTCTGTATTCGTATGGCGTCTTACCGTTGATTACCGAAATCTCACGGAGAGCGGAGCCCGGGCCAAAACTCATGTCATCCGGCAGATCTACCGGCACGATAAATGTCTCAATGCACTCACCCGGCTCATCCGATGCGCTATTCCAGCGATACAGCGCAACATTAGGATATTTCTTTGGGTTTATTTTAAAGGGAAAAACCATCATGCCGCCATAATCGGCCGCCTTTTCCCCGATACGGTAATTTGGATACGCCTCGCTTGTATAAACGACAGTGCGCTCGCCGGCTTTAAGGCTGCGGCTGACGAAGCGTTTTCTGTTTTTCTTTTTATTCTCCTTTCCGCGATTCCACCTCACAAGAGCGTAATCGGAAAGATTTATCTCCTCATCGCCAGTATTTACAAGTTCGATCCACCCGGACTCCTTGCCATTGGAATCGGGCTGTGACGGACGCGGACAAATTTCTGATATCCGCAATGTCGCCGACGCTTCAAGCAGAACAAACAACGCAATGACAATTGAGAATGTTGATTTTTTCATGTTTTCATTCCTCATCTATGGGTGGCCCGATAATTTAGAACTGCTGAAAACAGACGTCGGTCGCTTTGGAATCAGACGAACCCGGCGCGGATAAGAGCCTCCTCGGTCAGCGAATTGACCGATTGCGCAGACGTTTTGGCGACATATTTACCGATCACGTCGCCCTCTATGTTTACTTCGTCGCCGACGCGCTTAAAACCAAGAGTCGTCTCTGAAGCGGTTGTCGGTATCAAATCCACGCTCAGGTAATCGTCGCCTATTTCGGTGATTGTAAGGGACACTCCGTCTATGGCGACCGACCCCTTTAAAATGGATTGTGACGCTACGACCCTGCCGCATCTGACGCGCAGGCGGAAATCGCGCCCCCGCATCTCCTTGGCAATGACAGTTCCTCGCGAATCGACGTGCCCCTGCACTATATGACCGCCGAGAGGCTCCCCCGCGCGCATTGCCCTCTCGAGATTGACGCGTGCGCCCGGAATGAGAGAACCGAGGTTTGTGCGCTGCTCTGTTTCGCGCAGGACATCGGCGGTAAAGCGGCTCCCATTGCAATCGGCTGCAGTCAGGCACACTCCGTTAACGGCGATCGATTCGCCCTTTTCCACCGGGCGCAGCCAGGGCTTGAACTCAATTTCAAGAACAAGCCCCGCCCCTCTCGAGACGCGCTTAACCGTTCCGATTTTTTGAATCAATCCTGTAAACATATTACCCTTTCAAGTTTTACAGCCTCTCCGATGTTACGGCTGCCGATGACTTTTGGAGCAAGCACAGCAACCCACTCGTCAACAAGCCCCTCCTCGGCGAGCGAGACGGCCAGATCCATGCCGCCCTCGCACAGCACCCATTGAAACCCCCTTGCGCCCAAATCAAACAGCGCCTCCCGGGGATTGTCATATACAAGTGTTTGATTTTTGCCGTCGGTAAAAACCTGCGCGTCCTTCGGCAGATTGCCGGATTTGGAAATTACAACACGCACAAGATCGGGGTTTGGCCTGCCGTGACTCAAAAGAGACGGATTATCGCTGCGCACTGTTTGCGCCCCGACCATAATCGCGTCGCAAACCTCCCTGAAACGCCCCGTCTGCCGCCGCGCTGATGGGCTTGAAATCCATTTGGCATCGCCGTTTTTATCGCATATGCGCCCGTCAAGACTCATGGCGATTTTCACTGTGACAAACGGTCGCGACCTGTTGATCATCATAGCAAAGCCGCGTATGAGATTTTCACAGCGAAGAGCGGTTTCGGGAGAGCATTTTAGCCGAGAGCAGAAGACACCGCGCTTTGCCAGCACACGCTTTGCCCGCCCTCTGTTTACTGGATTAGGATCAGGGAGAGCGTAATAGACCTCCTTTATGCCCGACTCTATTATAGCATCCGTGCACGCGCCGACTTTGCCCTTGCGGGAGCACGGCTCAAGAGTGACAAACAAAACCGCACCATCGAAAGTTTTTTCCCCGCGGCGAATTGCGTTTTTAATCGCAGCAACCTCGGCATGGTCGCCGCCGGCCTTTTTATGCCAGCCTTCGCCGATAATCTTCCCGCCTCTTGCGATTACTGCACCGACCGCGGGATTTGGCCTGGTATGGCCAAGCCCCTTCAATGCCAATTCGGCGGCTCTCAACATAAAACCGTCGAACTGCTCGCGAACGGACGGTGAAATCATTTCTTCTCCATCGTTTTCGCGAATTTGTCAAGAATGCCGTTTACAATCGTACGCGATTTAGGCGCGGAAAACCAATTTACAATATCGATCGCCTCATTAATAACAACAGGAGGCGGAACGTCGGAATATTTCATCTCCCATATACCCATGCGCAGAACCGCGCGCTCGACGGTGCCAAGGCGATACATATCCCAGTTTTCAAGAAAGCCTTCTATAATGCCGTCGATTTCCTGCTGATGCTCCAGAACCCCTCTCGAACGCTCCTCGGCGAAAGGCCTGAGTTTGTCATTGCCGTCGATACGCCCTTCACTCTCATCAAGCGTAGCCATCTCTTCCCAGAAATCGGCGCAGAAGACATCGATATCATCCGGCGGGTTCAAATCCGCCGCTGTCAACATTTGAATAGCCCATTCGCGCGCGTGCCTGCGTGTAAGTTTCATATAGCCCCTTTATTTTTTGCTCTTAACTCCAAGATCGGAGAGCCTCATGGAAATTATTCTTGAAACACCCTTTTCCTGCTGGCTTACGCCGTAGACAAGATCGGACCCTGCAATCGTATGCTGGTTGTGAGTGATGATTAAAAATTGCGACTGTGCAAGAAATTCCTTAAGCTGCTCTACAAACCGGCCGATGTTGGCATCGTCGAGAGCTGCATCAAGCTCGTCAAGCATGCAGAACGGCGCGGGCTTGATCATGAAAATCGAGAACAGCAGCGCCACGGCGGTCATTGTGCGCTCGCCGCCCGAAAGGAGCGTCACCGACTGCGGGCGTTTGCCTGGAGGGCGCGCGATAATGTCGATGCCGCATTCGAGAGGATCTTCGGAATTTTCGAGCAGCACAAGCCTTGCTTCGCCGCCTCCGAACAATTTCGTGAACATTGTCTGGAAATTGGCGTTCGCTTGCTCAAACGTCTTTTTGAACATATCTGAAGACGTTGTGTTGAGATTGTTGATAAGCTCAAGAATCTGCGCCTTGGCGGCGATAAGATCTTCCTCCTGGGCTTTCTCCCTTGCGTAGCGTTCCTCAAGCTCGCGGCACTCGTCGATAGCCACCATATTCACCGGGCCAAGCGCCGATATTTCACCCTGGAGTTTCGAGACGGTCTTCTCAAGATCGGCGAGCGGAGGAACAACGCCGTTTTTCCACTGCGGATCGTTTTCGCGGAGCACGGCATCTGCAAAAAGCCCGTACTCGTCCTGAAGATGGTCGTAGATGTTTTGACGGCGCATCGTGGATTCCGCCGCCTGGACCTCGAGCTTGGAACGGAAGTCGCGCGCCTGGTCGAGCCCGGCCCTCTTGCCTGCAAGCACGCCGTCTGCCTCTGAAAGTTTTTCCATCATCTCTCCGCGGCACATGCGCTCCTGCTCCATCCTTGCGTGGCAGCTTGCAGCGCGTTCCCTGAGTTCGTCGAGACTTGAAAGCAGCTCTCCGCTCTCTTCCGTGAGCCTTTCGATCGACTCCTCATACCCGCGGATGCCGACCGAGCGCCCTTCGATTGCACGCTCAAGTTCTTC
>JAZOTG010000117.1:0-3949 GCA_045657505.1 Kiritimatiellia bacterium
GCTCATGCCGGAACCGTCGTCGCAGACGCTGATCGATTTACGGCCGCCGCGCGCAATTGAAATCTTGATGTTTTTAGCGCCCGCATCAACCGCATTTTCGATCAGTTCCTTGACTACAGAGGCAGGGCGCTCTACGACTTCGCCAGCGGCAATCTTGTTGGCGACGTGAACTGGCAGTACGTTTATTATATCGGCTGACGCGTGCATACGGTTAGACGTCGAGAGTTATGTTTTTGCGTACAAATGTAGGTACGTCCAAATCTTCGCCGTTGTATATCGTCGGCTCGGTGTTGTGGAAGCGGCCGCGCCCCTTGGGGCCCTGGGAGAGAACGCCGGTATCGCGTTTGCGTCGCCTGCCGCCTGTAGCCCCGCCTGTCGCCGAGCTTTGTATTACAGAGTCGAATATCAGCAGAACAACTGATATTCTGCCGGAAAAGGTTGATTCGTCATTTACTGTGGCCACGTTGAACGTTGCGTTCGCGCCGAACGCTTCGCGTACGCCCTCGGCAATCGAGCCTACTTCTGAAAGCCTGAGATCTTCTCCCGCGAGAATGCCAAGAAGTATGGAGCGTGCCGCCGCGCCTGTAGCGAGCAGCTCGTTGTTCTTCAGGAGTTCGACAGCCTCGCGTGCCCGCTCGGCTCCCTGTACCGTGACGGTTGCAAATCTGCCGCGCTTTGCCATGGCGATTGCCTTGCGCAAGCGCTCCGAGTCAAGACTTATGTAACCGGGCTTTTGAAGCATGCGCCAGAACAGAGAGACTCCGGAGGCTATCGTCCCCACGGCGTGGCGCATCGCCTCGTCCATGTTGTCGTGCTGGGCGATGAGCTTGTCGAGCGGAGAAATTATGGCGGCGACGCCGGTTTCTTCAATTAGATTTACAATCCCCTGGGCCCGTTTGATTTTCTCTTCGCCCTCGAAGGTGAATGGCGTGGTGGCAAAAACAATGTTTGCAATGCCGCTGTTTTCAAGGTATTTGAGTATTTCAAGCGTGGCGCCGCCGCCGGTACCGCAACCGAGAGATGTGACGACAATCGCAAGGCGCACGCCATCAAGATGTGCCGCAAACGAATGAAGCGATTCCTCTGTCGCAAGCCTCGCTTGAGCGACATCGCCGCCGGCCCCGCGGCCTAAAAGCCTGTCTCCGCCAATGAGGATGAAGTCAGACCCTTCTTTGGCGCTTTGCGCGTCCGTGTCGCAAAGCAGGTGACGCATCGGCTCGCCGAAGGCTCTGCATACTCCGTGGGCGATGGCACAGCCTGCGCCTCCTACTCCGATGAGCAGCAATGGTGAAGTATTGCTCATTTGAAAAGTCCTTTGAAAATAGAGAAAAGAGGTTTGCGCTCGTAGTTTTTGTGCGCGTACATTAGAGCACCGGAAATCGCCGCAAAAGTGTGCGGTGCGGATGTCTCGGAGAACCCGTCGACGTATATGGGCTTGCCGATTCTCACATTGAGCCTGAATTCCTTGCGGACAAGCTCGGCAAGACCGCGCATCGCGGCGCCTCCGCCTGTAAGGACAACACCCGCCTGGAGACGGTGCAGGAGATCGTGCTCGTGGATCTCGTCCTTGATAATGCCGATAAGCTCCTTCATGCGCAGATTTACAACGGTGTCGAGAGCTCGTCTGGAGATGGACCTTGTTTCCATAAGGGGTGACGAGCCTGACAGTTTAACGCGCGGCGAGAGTGTGGAGGACGAGGTGAGGAAGGCTGACGCCTCGTTTTTCTTGAGGTCCTCGGCCTGCGCATGTGTAGTCTGGAACGCATGCGATATATCGCTTGAAACATGCTCCCCGCCGACGCCGATCGAATTTGCCGTGGCGAGGTACCCGCCATAGTACACGGCATAGCCGGTCGTTCCGCCGCCGAGATCAATGACGAGCGCTCCATGCTGTTTTTCGGAGTCGTTCAGTACGGCGTCGGCCGCGCATACGGCCGCAAAAAGGGGGTCGCGCAATTCAAGGTTGGCTTCGTCTGCCGCCGTTTTTGCATCGTTGATCCGCGCCGCCGAACCATGGATGTGCAGAGTGTCGAGGTGGAGCGTATTGCCGCTCATGCCTTTGGGGGAATCGATTCCTCCTATGGTGTCGACCTTGTACGTCTGCTCGATGATGTCGAGGATTTCGCGGTCGTTCTGCAGCGGCCTCATTCTCGAGTCGTTGACAACCTGCTCTATATCGCTGTTGGAAACCTTGCCGCCGGCGATTTGTGTGGACGCGCAGAAGTGATCGACCTTGATGTGGCTGCCTGA
This sequence comes from Kiritimatiellia bacterium, assembly GCA_045657505.1. Classification (GTDB taxonomy): domain Bacteria; phylum Verrucomicrobiota; class Kiritimatiellia; order RFP12; family UBA1067; genus UBA1067. The sequence continues at coordinate 2,251 of JAZOTG010000117.1, forward strand.
AAGCACCAGAAACGCATTGCCGATAGTCAGATTGTCTCCGTTTTTGCCCTGCTTGTTCTGTATTTCGCTGATTACGCTTTTGATTGACTGCGCAGTCTGCTTGATGTTGATGATCTGGCTTTTCTTGACGCCAGATGACGGGATTTCGGCGTGTTGAAGTATTTTCAGCCGCTCACCGGGCCGTGCCGCACCTACGGCGAGCACTGTTCTGCTGGTGCCGAGTTCTAATGCGGCGTACAGATTCGTCATCGTGATTGTTCCTTTTCGTATGGCGATACGGTAACTCTGCCGTTGCCGGTGACTATAAATGTTTGACGGTAGCCGATTCGCAGGTTGTTGTTGCATATGTCGCGAATCATTTGGATCGCATTCTGGATGTTTGTCGTGTCGTGGTCGCCTTTTTCCTCGGCGAAATCCCAGAGTATTTTTATGGTGTCGTAATCTCTTGTGTACGCAATGAGATATGTTTTGTTGGAAACATCGACGCCCGCGAGTGAAAAATTAAGGTTGTCTCTGCTGCTGCAGAACTTTATGAATTTCAGGCCCATGACGGACTTGCCGGAAAGTTTTTGGCCGTTAGACGCGCTTTGGCTGCTTTCCTTGATCAGCGGTAATGTTCTTGACGCGTTGAGATTGAATTTGAAGACAATGCCTGACGCGTCGACAACGTCCCAGTTCTCCCAGCCGTTTGAAGATTTTTTGTAATTGATGCGCGCAATGGGTTTGCGCTCTTCAATCGTTATGTCGACGCGGGCAGGAAGCTGCTTCTTGATGGTTATCGACTTGAATATCGGATATTTCCTGAGTATTTCCTCGCGCTTGCCTTTGAAATCGATTTTTGCCAGATTGGCGCCGTTCTTCAGCCCGAAGAGCGAGCGTACCGTTTTTTCGGTGATATGAGGCGTGGCTTTTATTGACACCTGCTCGGTTTCGTCGATAATGGGGCACTGGGCGTCGTTGGCTTCTTTGAGAGCCGTATACGTCATGACCGAGCAGTAATAAAGGCAGAAAACCGTGAAGCAGACAAGAAGAACCAGCAGCGCGATCTTCACCGCTTTGCGCTTGCCCTGCGGAATGTCTTTGGCGTGGGACCTGAGCGAGACTGAGCGCCCTGAAGCGTTTTTTTGTTTTTCTCTGTTCATCGGTCGTAGTCGGCGGTGGAAAGTATCTTGTCGCAGACCTCTGCAAACGTGAGCCCCGTGTTCATTCCGGCCATTGGCACCAGTGAATGGGACGTAAAGCCCGGGGACGTGTTCAGTTCAAGGACATACAACCGGCCTACCGGCGAGACGCGGAAGTCGATACGCGTTACGCTCCTGCAGCCAAGCGCCTTGTAGGCGTCAAGAGCGACGGCCTTGAGCTTGCTTGCAAGTTCTCCGTCTTCGAGGAACCGGTAACGCGTGTCGTCAGACTTGTATTTTTCGTCGAACCCGTACCAGCCGTCCTTGGCGAGTATCTCAATAGGCTGCAAAGCCTCCGAATCGATTACCGCAACCGTCGTCTCGCGGCCGGGAATAAATTCTTCTACAAGCACTTCACCTCTGCCCCCCTGTGCCGAAAGGGCGCAGTCAAGGGCCGGGAGCCACTGTTCTGTCTTGGACACTTTTGATATGCCTACAGACGAGCCGTCGCTCGGGGGCTTGACGACAACGGGCAGAGGAAGCGGCGAGAAGTCGGAGGCCAAGCGGTCTTAGGAAGA
>JAZOTG010000118.1:0-5317 GCA_045657505.1 Kiritimatiellia bacterium
TATGCTCATGGATAATGTGAAGAAACTCGGCAAGGCAGGCGAGATTGTAAAGGTCGCTCCTGGCTATGCCCGCAACTATCTCTTCACAAAGGGTCTTGCCTCTTTGGCCACCGAGGCCGCCAAGCGCCGCCTTAAGAAGCTTGAGGCTGAACGTGCTGCTCGTGCCGCAGAGGAGAAGAAGGCTGCTCTTGAAGTTGCCAAGAAACTTGATAAGCTTGAGCTTACCGTTTCAGCAGCTACAACCGATGGCAAGAAGCTCTACGGCGCTGTTAGCGTTTCAGACATTCTCGCCGCGATTGAGGCGAATCGTGGTGTCGCGCTCGATCGCAATCAGCTTTCGATTGAGGATTCTCTTCGCGAAGTTGGCGAGTATGAGGCTGCTATCGATCTCGGACACGGGGTTGTTGTCAAGTTCAAGATTACTATTCTTGACGAGCAGGCTTCGACCGAGGCATAAGCGTAAGTCTGATATACGCTTGAAAAGAGGCTGTCAATTGACAGTCTCTTTTTTATTTTGGAAAAACTGTCAAATTTATTGTTGCTCCGCTTTTTATTGTATAGGGACACTCCCCACCCCCTTGGGGACACTCCTCATTTTTTAGGGAGTGTCCCCAAGGGGGATAAGGTGAATAACGAAGGGGAGCGTCCCCAAATGTTTGAAAGGGGAAATGCTCACTTTCCGTTGGCGTGAGTGAGCGTTTTCATGGTCGCGCGCTGCAGTTCGCGCGCGCGCGGCGCATCAAGCCAATCTGGGCGGTAGGTGCATCCGGTAACATCAACCCCAAAAAGCTTGGCGGTCCATACCAGACCCTGGAGATATTCTCCTTCGCGGTTGAAGTGAAAGTCGGGTTTTGTAAAAAGGCGGTTGCGGTCGGGGCAGAACTCGGCGGCGGTGCCGACGGGTATCAGTTCAACTTGATGTTTTGCAGCGAACGCCGCATATGCCGCGTGGAGTTTTTTGTACATGTCCGCCTGATTAAAACCGAATTTCTTGAGCCGTTTGTCCCAAGGCGGGTAACTCCATGTTTCTTGAACCATAATCTTCGCTCGCGGGGCGCGGCGGCGAATTTCCGTGATAAGATTGTCGCCGAAGGGATGATAGGTTTTTAAATCCCAGCTGAAGTGGCTGGCCTGCTGGATGGTGACGATGTCCCAATCGTCGGCAGCAAGCATCTCCGGGACGTTTGCGTAATATTCGTTGTGTTTGCGGTGGTTAAGCCGCGTTGAAAGGATATTGAAAAAAGGAACCTTGGACTGATCTTTGAGCGAGGAGTAATTCCAAGTGACCAAATACGGGGTGAATGTCTTGTCCGCGGCGCCCTTTACCACGTTTGTCCAGTGGCGTTCCAGGGAGCAACCTCCTATATACAGGGATGCGATGTTAAGTTTAAGTCTCATCGAGCCGGCAATCTGCGGCATCTGACGAATGTTGCAGACAGAAAAGCTGTTGCCGATCATCAGCACTTTAAGTTTATCCGGCCGGCCGGTTTTTGCATCGGCGCATAGGGTGCCGAAAATAGACAAAACCACAATTGCAATATTCTTGATTTTCATAAAATTGAGTATATCAAAAAAACAGTTCGTTTACTTATCTGTCAAGTCCGAACTCGGCATCGCGCGGGGCGGGCGCGTTTTTGATCAAAAGCCTGCAGCGCAACAGGTGGTTGACTTGAGAGTGTATTTTTTTTATACTGAATGAAAATTGTATATCATATATTATAAGCATAATATAAACTAACATAGAAGGTAGCATATCGATGAAAAATCTGCGTAATCATAGTATGTTTCTTGCTGTAGCGAGTTTGACCCTTACAGCAATGTCGGCTCCTATGCTTACTCCGTGGGGCGAAAAAATCACTGCGGATAATGCATGGAAAACATATCCTCGCCCTCAGATGGTGCGTTCAAACTGGACTTGTTTGAATGGTGAATGGGATTATGCTATTACAAAAATCGTCGATAGCACTGTGCGTCCCGAAAAATGGGATGGCAAAATTCGTGTTCCGTTCGCCCTTGAGTCGATTCTTTCCGGTGTAAGAAAGCCTACTGAACAACAGCGTTTTCTTGAGCCAGATGAGTATCTTTGGTATACGAGGAAACTTAATCTCAATCCAAATGCCGATGAGCGGATTCTTTTGCATTTCGGCGCAGTGGACTTCAGAGCCATTGTGTTTCTCGGCCATGACGAGGTGGCGTTCCACGAGGGCGGTCAGTTGCCGTTCACTGTTGATTTGACGAACTACGCCAAGAAGGGCGAGAATACTCTCACCGTTCTTGTGTGGGATCCTACAGAGAAGCATTTCCAGAGCCGCGGCAAGCAGTGCTTCCGTTCCCACGGCTGCTTCTATACCCGTTCGAGCGGTATTTGGCAGACGGTCTGGCTTGAAAACGTTCCCAAAAAGTACATCTCCGATTTCAATACCGTTGCTGATATCGACAAAGGCGAAATAGCCTTTTCGTTTAATGTTGCCGGTTCTGAATACGGCGACAATGCTCTCGGCTCGGTGAAGATTGAATCTATCGAGAATTCGATCGACGCGTCCAAGGCTGCGTCAATTTCTGTATCGGCTGATTTTGTCCCCGGCAAGACCGTAAGCGTAAAGCTGCCTTCTCCGTTGGCTCTTTGGTCGCCGGAATCGCCCAGCCTCTACCGTTTTACGGCAAAATACGGCAGCGACGAGATAAAGGGTTATTTTGCAATGCGCAAGTTCGAAAAGCGCCGTGATGCAAAAGGCGTTCTCCGCTTTTATCTCAATAACCAGCCCTATTACATCATGGGTACGCTTGACCAGGGGTGGTGGCCTGACGGTCTTTTGACTCCTCCTTCCGAAGAGGCTATAGCATTTGACATCAAGACTCTCAAGGATTGCGGCTTCAACACAATGCGCAAGCATATTAAGGTTGAGCCTTTGGCGTATTACTCCCTTTGTGACAAGCTTGGATTGATTGTTTTGCAGGATATGCCTTCACCCAACGGCAATGCCTATTCGCCGTTCAACTGGGAAACCGTTAAAGGATATTCTCTCTATCGCGATGAACTCAAGGGAATGATTGGACTTCTTAAGAAGGTTCCTTCCATTGTCGTATGGGTTCCGTACAACGAGGGTTGGGGTCAGCACGATTTGTTCCTTACTCATGCTACATTAGATTTTGTGAAGGCTTACGATCCCACCCGTCTTGTCAACGGTCCGTCGGGCTGGCAGGACAATGAGGGCGGTGAATTGCTTCGCGGCAAGCGCATCAAGACGGAACATCGTCCCGAAGGTGTTTGTGAAGCCGCCGATATTGTCGATTACCATTACTACCGCGGGCCGGCAATGCCGCCGGTGAATAACCGCCGCGTGTCATTCCTCGGTGAGTTTGGCGGAGTAGCCCATTTTGTCAACGACCATATTTGGCGAGATTCCGACCAGGCTAAGTTCCTCGGCGAGAAAAAGGGCGGCAACTGGGGCTATGGCGGAGTTAAAGACAGCTCCACTAGGGAAGGCCTCGAGAATGTCTATACCGGGCTTATGGGCAAACTTGGCGAATATGCCGTTTCGGGCCTGGCAGGTTCCATTTACACTCAGACGACAGATGTAGAGCTTGAACTCAATGGCCTTATGACTTATGACCGCAAGGTTCTCAAGTTCAATGCCGCCAAGCTTAAAAAGATTCATGAAGACATCATCCGCCGTGCACGCGAGTCGGCCGTAAATTCAAAATAATAAAATCGTTATGATGAAAACGTTCCTTGTTGCGCTTCTCACCGGGCTGTCGGCATTAGTTTCAAAAGGTCTCGAAAACGAGATATGGGACGATCGTCCTGGTGCGGGATGGGAGAATTCATGGTATCCTCTCGGCAACGGCTCTCTGGGCTGTATGGTTGACGGAGGCGCACGGGAACTGAATCTCCAGTTCAATGTCGATTCTCTTTGGACTGGAGATTCCAATCTCACCGCCGATATTCACGATAATAGAGCGGATGCCAATTACAGTACAATGGGCGCGTATCAGAACTTCGGCGTACTCAAGTTGAAGTTTGGATTGCCGGCCGGCGAGAGCCCCGCCCGCTATCGTCGTTCATTGAATCTCGGTTCTGCATATTATGCCGATAATTTTGAACTTGGCGGCGTGCGCATGTCTCGCCGTATTTTTTCCAGTGCGCCTGACGGTGCCATTTATATTTGGGTTAGGTCTACAGCGGAGTGTCCGCTGCAGATTGAACTCGCCGGCGCGCACCGTGAGCCGGTTGTAAACGGCCGAGAGTCGTCAAGCTTTTCCGGCCAGTTGCCAAATGGGCTTAAATATGCCGCTCGTGCGGATGTATTTGCCATGAATGCGTCCAAGCATGAATATGTTGTTGTCCTGCGGGCTGTCACGGGCTCAGATACGTTGTGCAGGCCTAAGCAGTTTTCTGTTGCCGATGCGTTCAATCGCCATGTCGCCGATTACCGTAAGTATTACGAGCGTATGGTTTTAGATCTTGGAGATGGAGACAAGACAGTTCCGACGCGCGAGCGTCTGCGCAGGGTGCGCGAAGGAGGCAGGGATCTTGGGCTTGTCGCATTGCAGTTTAATTTCGGTCGCTATCTGATAATTTCTTCTTCTCGTCCAGGTACGCTGCCGGCCAACCTTCAGGGCATTTGGAACAATTCAAACAATCCGCCGTGGCACTCCGACTATCATACCAACATCAATATTCAGATGAATTACTGGGGTATGGACGCGGCAAACCTCTCAGAGTTTTTCACGCCGCTGTCCGACTGGATGATTGGATCGATGGATATTGTTGTAAAAGGCACCCGCATGGCATTCCCGAATTCAAGGGGCTTTGCGTACAGGACAAGTGCCAATGCCGTGGGCGGCGGCGGCTGGAGATGGAATTTTGCCGGAGCCCCGTGGATGGCGGCGCAATGTTACGACCACTATCTTTTTACCCGCGATAAAAAATACCTCAAGGACGTGTGCTGGCCGCTTATGAAAGGTGCCGCCGAGTTTATGCTTTCATCCCACCTTAAAGAGCGCGCCGACGGCACGGTTGTGGTTAAAGACGGCTGGAGCCCCGAGCATGGTCCGCGCGAGGACGGTGTTGCGCACGACCAGCAGATTGTTCGCGAGCTTTTCCGTTGCATTCTCTCTGCGGCAAAGGAATTGAATATCAACGACGATTTTGTAAAAGAGGTCGCAAGGGTCGAGCCAAAGCTTCTCAAAGATAAAATCGGAAGCTGGGGACAGCTTCAGGAATGGGAGACCGATCGCGATGTAAAGGGCTGTCAGCACCGCCATACAAGCCATCTATTCGCGGTTTATCCGGGCTCTACAATTTCCCGCGCCT
>JAZOTG010000119.1:0-2182 GCA_045657505.1 Kiritimatiellia bacterium
GCCCTTGCCGTCAAGCCTGCCGCCTCTTGTCCAAGCCATCTTCTCCACACCCTTGCGGGTGGATATAAGATGCGTATCGCTTAAAACGCCGAAAACAACATTTGGCTTTGTTCTCGGCTTCCACCCGGCAGGCGCCGCAAAAAGACGCCAGGCGCCAAGTGAAAACGCAGTTGCGCCGCACAGCAGTTCTCTACGCGTGATATTCATTCCGGACCTCCTTGTTTTATGCAGGCATCATCTTTTATGCAGACATCATCCATGAAACACATCCTCTTCATATTATAACAAAATGATTTTGATATAATTGAATCCATGAACGATTTTACATTTTATTCGCCTACAAAATACATCTTTCGCCGCGGTGCCGCCGACGATACGGGAAGAGAGCTGTCTTCTTCGGGCTGCCGCAACGTTCTCATCGTCTACGGCGGCTCCTCCGCCGTTAAAAACGGACTTCTCGACAAGGTAAGAACATCCCTCGCCGCCGCCGGATTAGATTACCGTGAATTATCCGGAGTAAGGCCCAACCCGGAAGTGACGCAAGTGCGCGAAGGCATACGCATATTACGCGAATCATCATGCGACAGTCTGCTTGCAGTGGGCGGCGGCAGCGTGATCGACTGCGCAAAGGCGATTGCCGCCGGGGCGTGCTACGACGGCGACGTGTGGGACTTTTTCTGCGGGAGAGCCAAAATAAACGCCGCTCTTCCCGTATCGGCCGTGCTTACGCTGCCTGCAGCAGGCTCTGAAGGCTCCTCCTCCTGCGTAATCAGCAATGACGAAGCGGTTGCAAAACGCGGAGCAAGCAGCGATCTCATCAGACCGCGCATCGCATTTATGGACCCCGAATCGACGTACACTCTGCCGCCCTACCAGACTGCCGCGGGCGTAACAGACATGCTTGCCCATATTTGCGAGCGCTATTTCAGCGGGCAGGCGCCAGTCGCTGTCACCGACGCGATCGCAACATCGCTTGTACGCACTCTCGTGGAAGCCGCTCCGGCGGCACTCGCTAACCCCGCCGGCTATAGCGCGCGCGCCACTATCATGTGGGCTGGCACTCTCGCCCATAACGATCTGGCCGGGTGCGGACGCGCGGCATCCATATCTCAAAGAGCCGGCGGCTGGGAAAGCCATGCGCTCGAACATGAGCTTTCGGCCGTAGATCCGCGAATAGCACACGGCGCCGGGCTTGCCGTCATTATGCCTGCATGGATGCGCCATGTATGGAGCGAAGATCCTTCGCGCTTTGCCTCTTTCGGGCGGGAGGTGTTCGGCATTGCTCCCGAAGACTATTCTAAAGAGGCGTACTCGGCGGCGGCGCTTAAAACAATTGAATCGCTGCAATCGTTCTTCGTCAACATGGGCATGCCGTCTTCATTAAAAGAATTCGGAACGACGCAGGCCGACATTGAAAGAATGCTTGACGGTCTTGAAAAATCAAAAGGCCGCCGGTTCGGCGCATTCAAATCGCTCACGAGGGAGGATGCGCGCGCCATATATCTTGATGCGTTGACCGAACACTGCTAACGTATGGAGGGGTTAGGAGTTAGGGGTTAGGGGAGCGAGCGCAGATAGCCAACGGCCTCTTCAAAAAAGTTTTCGGGGGTGGACGCGCCGCTTGTCACACCGAGCCTCTCGATTCCGGTGAAATCCAAATCCCTCACTTCATTGATATTGGAGGCTCTGAATGTCCGGCATGAAGAAACCTCGCAGAGGCGGCGCGTGTTTGACGAGTTGGGGCTGCCAAGCACCAGCAGCGCATCTCCTGCATACGCCTTTACAGCCTGCTGGCGTTCTCGCGTGGCGTTGCATACCTGCGCCTCGGTTTCAACACTGTAGGTTTTGCGCAGCAGTCCTACTATTTCGGCGACATCATCGGAATTCATCGTCGTCTGACTGACAACGCCGATCCTGCCTCCTGAATCGTGCGCAATATCAAGAGAACGCGCCTCGCCGGCGTTTGAAACGACATATGCCTCCGGTGCCTCCCCGACAATCCCCTTAACCTCCGCATGGGCTCTTTTGCCGATAATGACAACTGGCATTCCAGCATCGTGAAAACGCCGTGCGGCCTTGTGAACCCGCGTAACGAACGGACACGGGAAGTCGGATCGTAGCCATGTCGTTCTGTGAGCCAAGGAGTTGTTCCTGAGTATTGTCTTCCTAAGACCCTTGGCCT
>JAZOTG010000120.1:0-2097 GCA_045657505.1 Kiritimatiellia bacterium
TCGCAATCAGCGCGCTGGCGCATCCGTGGGCGGTAGGTGTGCTGGTCGAGATACTTTCCGGCAAGAGTGCGAGCTTCGCTGTACGTCCATCCATAGTGAGAGGCGTAATAATATGCCGAATGCTCATACTTCTTGCGGGTCATGAGAACAGTATAACATAAAATGAGAATTCTATGCGGAAAATTATTGAAGATGCTCGGTCTAACTCAACTTCTCATATTCGAAAGAAAACAAGATTTCGAGGGTTTGAATAAAAGTCTTCACTACTCGTTTGTTTTATGTTTTGTTTCATGTCTTTGTCTTGTTTTATGTCTTGTTGCCGTATTATCTTGGATGGAGGTTAGATGGGAAGTGCCATTCCTAGCCTATTCAGGATCAAAGCCATATCATCCTTCGATTCGGCATAGCGTAGGAGTGTCGCGATTCTTCCGTCGCTCATCGGCATAATGACAACCACCATTTTGCCCGTTTTAAGATTTTTGACAATCAGCCTCAAACAAAATCATGGTGCACATTTTCACCGCTATATAATCAAAAATAAAACCATTTATCAGCGTGGAAAATCAAAAAACGGACCACGAAAATTCGGTTTGGGCGTCAAAATCGAGAATCTTCCAGGCAGGATCTTGCTTAACCTTCAGAAATATTCGCTCAAAATCCGTACTCAAAGCCGATGCCGATGATGGGCCAGTCGCACCGGGCGTAATAGCTCGTCATCTTCTTCGTCGCTTTGCGCGCTTGAAGATCAATAACGTCAGTCTGGCGGATGCGCATAAAGAAATTCAAATTTTCCGACGCTTTCCAGTCGAAGCGAAGTCCCGCAACCGCCATAGTAAACGCTCCGTGCAGGAAATCGCGTCTTGGATTTTCGCCGTAACGAGCTGTATAGCGGTGACGGTCGTACCAAATCGACTCTATCGACGGCGTAACCGACAGACCGTCATATAGCATAAAACGGCGACGAACTCCAAAGCGGATGCGCGAACGCTGGTATGGCTCCTGCATCCATAGTGCGCTCATGAAAGGAACAAGCAGCGGATTTTCAATACTCTCGGTAAAATAAAGCCCCCAGTAGCTGTTGTGGCTTTCGCGCGCACCGATCTGCGGATTCCATATAGGGCCAAACACGCTGTGAAACTTGACCTTTTCATTCAGCTTGAAATCATACCCGTACAACAAACCACCTTCGAATTCATTGAACAACGGACGATACGATTCGTGTTTGCGGTCATGCAGAGCGCTTATGATCCAACCGTAGCCCTCAATCCAACCGTACTCGCCAAGATCGAGCCGCCCCTCAAGACACTGCGAAGTTACCGGCATCGTATCGTAAAGAGCGCCACTGGAAGCAAGATACCCCGAGGCAAACTCAACCGTAAAAGTAGCATTGAAGCGACGATCGATGCCGAAGAAAAAACCATCGTTGCATGAACCGCAATCGCACTGCGATCCAACCGCCACCCCCGCCGACAGGAGCGCCGCCAACAAAATCACCAATACAGCCTTCACGCTGCGCCACCGCTCAATTTGCGCGCCGTCGCCTCCGCCAACCGCTTGGCCTCGCGTTCATCCTGGCGCTTGAGCCACCATGCGACACAAGCGAGAGGAAAAAGAACCGAAAATCCAGTCACCGTCGCCAGTGCCGAAGCGTGCGGCAGGTTGCGGTCGGGGAATGTACGCTGGTAAATCTTGTTGCCGATAAGTTCACTGTCGGTGCCGCCGACGAGATCGGGAATCACGTAGGAGCCGATGGCGGGAATGAAAACCATCAACACCGCCGAAATTATGCCACGCTTGATGCCGGGCATGAAAATACGGCAGAACGCATAGAAACTGCGCGCCCCAAGATCGCGCGCGGCCTCCAGAAGCGAGAAGTCGAATTTCTCCGCCGCCGAGTAGATGGGCATTATGGCGAACGGCAGAAACGAATAGATGGATACGACAAGAATCGCCCCGGAATTGTAGTTGAGAGTCGTATTTTCGGTCGCAAGCCCAATGCTGATCAGAAGCTGCTGCAGAAAACCTTCGGGATTGAGCAAGGTGCGCCAAGCGAAGACGCGCACGATGAAACTCGTCCAGAACGGCAACATTATCAAA
>JAZOTG010000121.1:0-2810 GCA_045657505.1 Kiritimatiellia bacterium
GAACGTCATTGGTCTCGGCGGCAAAACCGACTTTGACGCAACCCCCTACAGACTTCAGGATGTCGGGATTTCTGACAAGCTTTATCGTATCGGACATCTCGGTCTTCTTGAGCTTCTTCGATGCGCATCTCGCCGGCCGCCAATCCGCAACCGCCGCCGTCGCAACGAAAACGCACCCGGCGGTCACCGCCTCCTTCACGGCGGCGAACATCTCGCGCGCGCTCACGACATCGATGCGCTTTACTCCGCGCGGCGTATCAAGCGAAACCGGTCCGGCGACAAGAGTCACATCATGGCCGGACCTCGCCGCCGCACGCGCCACCGCAAAGCCCATCTTCCCGGTCGAGGGATTCGAAAGAAAACGCACGGGATCGATAAACTCTCTCGTAGGGCCGGCCGTTACGACAAAATGAAGACGCTTTTTCATGCCGCTTCAATCCAATATCCTGACGGTCGGACCCGCGCCCGAATACGAATCGAGCGCCCCCGAGGAAAAATCATCGTCCCCGGCCGAAGCGCGTACCGTTTTTATTTTGGGCCTGTCCCCGAAGAGCACCGTCCCGGGACGGACCAATGTCGCACCCTCCTCGACAGCTACTTCGTAATCGCCGCTCATCCCCATCGAAAGATGCCTGAGACCGACATTCAAATTTCTCTCGACCATATCACGCAGCTCCCTCAGTCTCCTGAAATAGACTCGCGCATCTTCGGGGTCTTCAGAAAACGGAGCCATCGTCATAAGCCCTTCGACCGTGATGCGCGGGCAACCTTCGACAATGTGACGGACCGTCGGCTCGACCTCCTCCGGCGCCATTCCGTTTTTAGACTTCTCGCCGGAAACGTTCACTTCGAGAAGAATCCCCACGCGCGCGCCGATTTCACCGGCGATGAAGTTTATCCTGTCCGCTAGCTTCACCGAATCGACGGAGTGGATGAAATCGAAAATCTCCAGAGCCTGACGGACCTTGTTGCTCTGCAGATGGCCGATAAGGTGCCACTCCGGTCCGCTCGCGCTCGCCTCCTTTTTCCACGCCGCCTCCTGAACCTTGTTCTCGCCGACGATCCCGAGCCCGGCGCCCCAGGCTTCATTCACCGTCTCCGCGCCGTGAGTTTTTGTTACGGCCACGATCTGAACATCGTCGACATTTCGCCCCGAACGCTCGCACGCTGCGGCGATTCTTGCTTTGACTTCGTCAAGTATCTCGTTTAAATCTCGCTGGGACATATGATCACCACAATCCATGTTTCACTCTTTGGGCTCCGGCAGGGATTTCCTGTCGACATATCTGCCCGCATGAATGACCCTTACCATACAACATCCAAAAAGAACAATCTGCCAGCTGATGAAAATCCACGCCAGCATTATGGGCAAAAGCGCAAGCGACCCGTAAAGAAGCGATGAGCGGGCGATTCCCACCTGAGCCAGAGTACATATCTTGAGCCACCCTGTAAAGATCACCGCCGTCACAACCCCGCACCACCATGCGTATTTAAGACGCACCTTGACCGCAGGAAGAACCTTGAACATGAACGCAAAAACCATGGACGAGAAAACCAGCGTCACCGCCTTTCTGACGATGATTGAATCCAAAAGCCATATGACGCTGTCAGACAGCCACCTCGTCACCGACGAGGCGCCGACGGTCGCAGAAACGACATCCTTTACCAACGCCAGCAATGGCACCGAAACCGCCATCAGGACAAAGATGAGCAGCAGCACAAGAACGGCCATATCCATGAAATAGCTCTTCCATATCGTTCTCATGTTCTTGCAGCTCCAAATCTCATTGAAGCTGAATTCCATTACACCCACCGAACACAACGCCGTCCACAAAAGAGTAAAGAATCCAATCCATCCCAGCGCCGAGAAATCAATCTTGTCCAATCCGTCCAAAAGCTCCGATTCAACCCGTCGCGCTTCATTCGCAAAAGAACTCGCAGGCTTTGCGATCTTGTCGCCAGCGTCGGGCTCCTTGGTCTCTCCGCCGACCTTGCCGTCCTCCTGGGGGGCATCAAACTCCGAAATCATCCTCTCGCATTGGTCATGGATTTTTTCACGGGCATACTGATCGAATCCGGCCACCTTCGCCAGCATAAGCAAGATGCAGAGCGCAGGAACGACGGCCAGCATGGAATAATAGGTAAGGCTCGCCGCATGGATGGAGCAATTGCATTTGAAGAAGATCTTGCAGGAAGCCTTGACCCATTCGTAAACACCGACCAGTTTCTTTTTCATAAGACCTCCCGCAATTCACATCTCCAACGGACCAAGGAGAAATCCCGTCAGCCAACCCAAAAACGTCCCGCAGAAATAAACCAGAACCAGAATTAAAATGTTTTCGGCAATATTCCTGTTGGTCCTGAAGAGAACCAGCAACCCCACTCCGCAACCGGAGAAAGAACTCGCCATCATCGCTCCTGCGCTCATCGCCCCTTCGGCATACAGTCTGGCGGACGCGACGGATGCGGCGCAATTGGGCACAAGCCCCAAGAGCCCCCCCAGCATTTCGCCGACAACCGGAGTGTTCAGCTTCCACGACTCGAACGGCGCGTGACCGCAATGATCATGGCAGCAGTGCCCGGAGCCGCAATACAGAAGAACGAAATGAAGTATCAGCGAAACGGCAAGAATGAACACGAAAATCTCAGCCGTATGGATCAGCGCAGGCACGATTATGCCCTTATGCTTGCGGCAATGGCAATGACTGTGGCGGCAAAGCCCCTCGATGTTGACATTGCGTTTCTTTTGCCTGACAAAGTACACCACTCCGCCGACGGTGAAACCGACGGCTATGGCCGCTATCACCTTC
>JAZOTG010000122.1:0-11222 GCA_045657505.1 Kiritimatiellia bacterium
AAGCGCAAAATTTAGTTTTTATTTCTTTTTTTTGATTAAATGGCATACGGAACGGCTGTTTTAAAACAATAGGAAGTCCACACTGCCAAACACCTTAGTCGGATGGGCGGCGTTAGTCCGCACATTCGACTAACCGATTACGGGGGCAGTCTTATTGGCTCTTGACTGATGTGCGGTATAAAAGGTAAAATATCTTGAATAACATTTTAAATTAAGGAGAAACAATGAACAGAATAATTAAGACAGCTGTTGCTTCTATAGCACTTTGCGCTACAGTTTCCGCATTTGCACAAGAGGTAGACGAGGAGGTTGAGTCCTCCGTCATCGGTTATACCCCCGTAGCGATTGGCATTGCCACTCCTGTTCAGCTTCCCTGGGGCATTAACCGCTGGGATGTTTACGGTCTTGACCTCAATCTTTTCTATTCCGACGCTCCCAAAATGTACGGTCTTGATGTCGGCGGGCTTGCCGCTATGACCCGCAACACCGCTATGGGCGCTGTTGTAAGCCTTTTGGCCAATGTCGCATTTGACGATGTCTACGGCATTCGCGTTACCGCAGGCGTAAATTACTCCGACAAGGGCATTTGGGGCTCCGATATCGGTCTTGTCGGCATCAGAAACAGCCTTCACGGTCTTGATGTCAATTTGCTCGGTTCTTATCAGCAGAGTATCTGCGGCCTTCAGGTTTCTGGCCTTGCCAATGTTTCCCGTGTCGAGAGCTATGGCGCGGTAATTGCCGGCATTGCCAACCTTTCGCAGGTTTCATACGGCCTTCAGCTCGCCGCCGTATTTAACATGACGCAGGAGCTTCATGGTGCGCAGGTTGCTCTCGTGAACTACACCGAGGACTGCCCGTCCGGCTTCCAGATCGGCCTTGTCAATATCATTCTTCAGAACAGGCTCAAATTCCTTCCTTTCGTGAACGGATATTTCTGATAAGAGATGGCAGGCAAAAATCCATTTCTGAAAAAAGCTACGGGGACCTCTAAGGCCCCCGTACGCGTTGAAAAGAAGCACGGTCTTGGCCGCGGGCTTGATTCGCTTATTCCGTCAAAGGCCGCGCAGCCAGCGGCGCCCCTGCCAAGGGTGCCGGTTGAAAAAGCCTCTGTAGAGGCGCCATCGCCGCAGAGTCAGGTTCTCGAGCTTCCCATTCTCGATATTGAGCGCAGCCCTTATCAGCCGCGTAGGGATTTCAAAGAAGAGGAACTCAACGAGCTCGCAGAGTCGCTTAGAAACAACGGCCTGGTGCAGCCGCCTTCAGTGCGTAAAAACTCCTCTGGCAAATACGAACTCATTGCCGGCGAGCGCCGCTTGCGCGCCGCATTGCTTGCTGGCTGGAAGAAAATCCGCGTAACTCTTATTGAGGCCGACGACCTTACCGCCGCGGCCATGACGACGACCGAGAATCTTCAGCGCGAGGATCTGAATCCCATTGAAGAGGCCGACAGCTATAAAACTCTTCAGGACACATTCGGTCTTACGCAGCAGGAGGTGGCCGAACGTGTGGGCAAGGCCCGCGCCACCGTCGCCAACTCCGTGCGTTTGCTTGAGCTGCCCGATGAGGTTAAAACGCTTCTTCAGAATAAACTTCTTTCGGTAGGCCATGCGAAGGTCCTGCTTTCGGTGGACGATGAGAAGGAGCGCATTCTGCTTGCACGCGACTGCGTGAACGACCAGCTTACCGTCCGTGCACTTGAGCGCAAGGTTGCAAAACTCAATGCTCCCGTTGTGGAAAAACCGCGCGGTACGCCCGACATGCCCGAAGGCTATGTAAAGTCTCTTGTCGACAAGCTTAAAAAGCACTTCGGCTGCGCCGTGCGTATGACAAGCGGAACGACTCTGGCCAACGGCAAGCATGTTAAAGGGCTTCTCGAAATCGATTTCTTCGACAACGACGAGCTTGATAGAATACTTCGCATGATCGGCGTCGAGGTGGATTGAGATGATTTCGCTGTTACTGGCCGTAGTTCTTTCATTCGGTGCCGACGATTCCAAGCTGGCGTATGATGCGGCAGCAGGTCTCGTGGAAAAATATACTCCGCGCGATTCGGGTACGTATGGTTCCAAGCGCGCGGCCATGTATATTCTCGACAGCGTAAGCTCGCTCGGCCCAAATGCGAGAATAGACACGTTCGTGGCTGATACGCCTAAGGGCAGGCGCGCATTCACAAATGTAGAGAGTTCCTTTGTTTCCCACCCCGACAATGAATGGGTGGTTTTTATTTCTCATTTCGACACAAAAACGGGCGTTTCCTGTCCCGGGGCAAACGACGGGGCTTCTACCAGCGGTCTTATGGTTGCGCTTGCCGCGAACCTCTTCAAAAACAGGCCGGAGAAGACGAACATTCTTTTGGTTTGGACGGATGGCGAGGAGTGTTTCGATGCCTACTCCCATAACGACGGGCTGTGGGGGTCGCGTCATGTGGCGCAAAAACTCAAATCGTCCAATGCCAAGGTGCGTGCTGTAGTGTGCCTTGATATGCTCGGTGACAGGGATTTGACAATTTCCATACCTGAGAACTGTCATCCGGGCTTCAAGAACGGGGTGCTCAAAATCGCTAAAGCCAAAGGCCTCGGCAACAGAATAGTTTCGAGCGGTGATATTGTTTATGACGATCATCTCCCGTTCATGCAGGCGGGCTACAAGGCGCTCGCTCTGATTGATTTTGAATATGGAAGTGCTCCTGGGCTTAACGACTACTGGCACACGCCAAAAGACACAATGGATAAGATCTCCCCGGATTCCCTTTTGCTTGCCGGGCGTCTGGCGTCGTGGATAATCAGCGGTCTTGACCGTTAGCATTTGGTATAATGTCGTAAATCAACAGCGGTTTATGCCGCATAAAATACAGTGCCGAAAGGGTGCCATTAAAATGAAAGTCGCAAAAGTAAACGGATTTGACGTAACAAAAGAAGCTGTCGGTTTTGAACTCGATCGTCTCGTAAGGTTTTACATGTCGCACGGCATGTCCCATCAGGAAATAAAGCAGAATCTCCCGAAACTTCAGGAAAGAGCTCTTGAGCAGGCGATTGGAGCCAGGCTTCTTCTTGAGCGCGCAATGCAGCTTGATATAGTCTTGAGCGCCGAAGAGATCGACGCCGAAGTCGACAAGGTGGCTCAGCAGCTTGGCGGCATGGAGAATCTTGAAAAGGCTCTTGAAGCGCAGAATGTCACTCTTGAGTCGTTTCGCAAGGAGCTTGAAAAGGGTGCGCGCGTGAACAAACTCGTTGAGCAGGCGTGTTCAAGCGTAGAGGAGCCTACCGAGAAGGAGGTTGCCGATTTCTACGAAGCGCACAAGAGCGAATATGTTACTCAGCCTACAGTTCTCTGCCAGCACATTCTCGTAAAGGTTGACGAGAAAGCCTCTTCAGACGAGAAGTCGGCGGCTTTTGAGAAGATTCGCGCCATTCGCGAGCGCATTGTGAACGGCGCCGATTTTGCCGAGGAGGCGCGGAAGAATTCCGATTGCCCTTCAGGGCGCGAAGGCGGCTCGCTTGGATGGTTCGCTCCCGG
The DNA here is from genome assembly GCA_045657505.1 of Kiritimatiellia bacterium. Classification (GTDB taxonomy): domain Bacteria; phylum Verrucomicrobiota; class Kiritimatiellia; order RFP12; family UBA1067; genus UBA1067. The sequence goes on from JAZOTG010000122.1 coordinate 3,517, forward strand.
CATGATGGTGCCCGAATTTGACAAGGCGGCTTTTGAAATGAAGAAGGGCGACGTTTCCGGCATCGTGACGACGCAGTTCGGCTATCACATCATTTACAAGGCCGATGAAAAGCAGGGCGGCGCGCAGACTCTTGTCGATGTGCACGACCAGGTGAAAGACCTTATCCGCCACGATTCGCGCGGCAAAGCTGTAGAGGCATACGTCTCCGAACTGCGCGAAGCCGCCAAGATAGAGTACAGCGATTGCGAATAAGCAGGTAAAGGCTCCTATAATGGAATTGACAAGCCCGAGCAATCCAAAGCTGAAATATGTGGTCAGGCTGCGCACCTGCTCCGAGCGCGAAGAGTCCGGCGAGATGATTGTCGAGGGCTTTCGCGAATGTCGCAGGGCGCTTGACAACGGGTATCGTCCCAGGGCTATTTTCCATTGTCCCGATTTCTATCTCAAAAACGAAAACGAGCCGGCGCTTGTGAATGAGTGCCGTGCTCTCGGGGCGGAGGTGTACGAATGTTCCAGGCAATGCTTTGCGAAGATAGCGTACAAGGAGCGTCCCGACGGTCTGCTTATGGTCGGGCCGCATGTGACAGTCCGCCTGCGCGACCTTAAGCTTCCCGAAAACGCTCTCGTAATCGTAACTGAATCTATTGAGAAGCCCGGCAATCTCGGCACGATTTTGAGGTCGGCCGATGCGGGGAAAGTAGCCGCGGTTATTGTTTGCAACCGTACGACAGACATACACAACCCCAATGTGGTGAGGGCATCCACGGGGACAATGTTCTCCGTTCCGATTGCCGAGGCCACAAGCGACGAGGCTCTGGAGTTTTTAAGGGAGCGCGGCTTTCGCATTCTTGCTGCTACGCCACATGCGGAAAAGCTCCATTTTGAAGTTGATCTTACGGGTAATGTCGCCATTGCACTTGGCGCCGAGCAGTACGGTCTTACGGCAAAATGGATGGACGGAGCGCAGTTGCGCGTTCGCATACCCATGCTCGGACTTGCCGATTCCTTGAACGTGTCGGCGGCCGCTACGATTCTCGTTTACGAGGCTGTGCGTCAGCGCATCGGGGCGGGGCTGGTGCATGTGCCGGCCTTTGAGCCGTGGCACGGTGAAGGTACTAAAGATCATTGATGTGATGTTTTTCGATCTTGACAAATATTTTCTCCATCCGTTTTTGGTTTTGGCGGCTTTCGCCGTTCCTGCGCTGCTCTTTTACTGCGCATATCTTATCGCTCGCCGCCGCAAAGCTCTTACGCGTTATTTTGCAGTTCCCGCAGAAGGGGTTTTAGCCCGTTTCCAGCTGCCGTTGATAGGCATTGGGGTGTTTCTTCTCGTTTTTTCATCCGCGCGTCCGCGTTGGGGCAAATCTACGGAAACCGTTCCCGCAACCAATCGCAACATTGTTGTTGCCGTCGACGTTTCGCGCTCTATGCTTGCGCGCGATGTCCGTCCCGACAGGCTTGAACGCGCAAAGGCGGACGTTGCCGATCTGATAGATTCTCTTGAAGGCGACAGGTGTTCGCTTGTCGCCTTCCGCAGGACCGGTGTGGCGCTTTGTCCGCTTACGTCCGATCAGGGCTTTTTGCGCAGCGCGCTTGAAACACTCACTCCTGATTCCGCGCCCAAAGGCGAGACTGATCTCGGAAGTGCTATCAGGGAATCTTTGCGGATTATTTCGCAGATCGACGGCGTAGACGGAGCGAAAGCCGACCGCAGTGCAATAATTCTGATTTCGGACGGAGGCGATCTGCGGGGGGATGCGCTGAAGGAGGCTGCCGTTGCCAAGGAGCGCGGCGTCCCTGTTTTCACAGTGGGTATCGGCGATCCGTCAAAAGGAGCTGCGCTGCCTTCGGAAGATGGCGGTACAATGAAGTTCAATGGTTCGCCGGTGCTTGTCAAACTTGAGGAAGAGGCGCTGAAAGCTGTGGCGGAGGCGTCGGGCGGAAGGTATGTTCCGCTTGCCACGGCCGGGACTGCAGAGACTACGCTTGGCGCAATTTACCGCAGTTTTCTACGTCAGGTGGCGATAGAAGAGCAGAATATGGATGACTCGCGTCTTGAAGAGCGCTATTTGCCTTTTTTAGCAGCGGGCATCCTGTTCGTCATTGCGGGGGCGAGCTTGTCAAAAGGCCGTTTGAGAACACAAAGTAGAGGTAGAAAATCATGATGCGTTTTGCGTATATTGCCGTATTGTTCGTATTCGCCGGGTGCTGTTCATTTGATAATTGCAGCAGTAGCCGGTTCAATATCGCGACATTCAACCTGCGCGTTCCGGCTGACAAGGGTAAAAACAGTCTTCCAGCGCGCATACCCCGCATAATTCATGTGATTAAGACGCATGAGTTCGATGTTTTCGGCGTGCAGGAGTCTGTGCCGTTTACGGCTAATTCAATCACACGGGCTTTCCCTGAGTTCGCAAGGTTGGGCGTGGGGCGTAATTTCGGAGGTATTGGCGAATCGTGCGATATCTATTACAGGCGCAGCCGTTTTGAATGCCTTGATTACAAGACATTCTGGCTTTCTGCAACGCCGCAGCTGTCGGGCAGCAAGTACAGGAAAGCCGGCTGTCCGCGTATATGCATTTGGGTCAAACTTAAGGATAAGGCTACAGGCCGCATATTCAATTATTTGAATACACATCTTGACCACGCTTCTTCGCAGGCGCGCATGAATGGTGTCAAAGTGATTTGTGCGAACGGGTTGGACGATCTGCTTGAAAAGGGGGAGACGGTGTTTCTCACGGGCGACCTTAATAGCGCGTTGCCGAATGAAAAACCGGATGGCGCCAAGGGCATGAATGCTGACGAAATGGCCAAGCTCGCCGCTAACAATCCGATTGCATTGCTCTATACCAAGCTTGTCGATACGTATTACGCGACAGAAACACCGCATATCGGGTCTGCCGGCACATACCATGCCTACGGCGGGTTGAAGAATCCTGCTCGCATCGATTACATATTCGCCACCAAGGATGTGCGTGTTTTAAGCCACAAAACCGTTAACGACCGTCCGGGCGGTCTCCATCCGAGCGACCACGATGCGGTTGTCGCAAGAGTGGAACTTGCATCTCATGACTGATTAATTCATTTGATATAATATCCGCCGTTATGACAGAAGGTGTTGGAATAGTTGAACCTAAAAGTTTAGAGCTTGAGCTTCCCGAGGGCGGATTTAAGCTGGAGCCGGGTGGCGTACTCAAAAAAATAGTCGTGCGCTACGAGCAGTGCGGCGCGCCGATGCGCGGCGACAACGTGATTTTCATATGTCATGCGCTGACGGGTGACGCGCATGTGGCCGGCATACGCCCCGGCGAAACGAAGCCGAGCGGCTGGTGGGAGTTGATGATCGGTCCGGGCAGAGCCATCGACACCAATCGCTTCCATATAATCTGCGCAAATGTTCTCGGCGGGTGCAGCGGTACCACCGGGCCTATGTCTGTCAATCCGGATACAGGCAAACCGTACGGCTCCTCGTTCCCGCAATATTCTTTTTCCGATGCTGTCGATGTGTATAGAATGCTGCTCAAACAGCTCGGTGTAAAGAAACTCGCCGCGCTCATCGGCGGCAGTTTCGGCGGAATGCAGGTGATGGATTGGGTTACGCGCTGTCCCGACGAAATGGAGCGGGCGTGCCTTATTGCAACTTCCGCGTCACTCAACACCCAGGCCTTGGCGTTCGATGTGGTGGGCAGAGCCTCAATTACCGACGACCCGGCATGGAAGGGCGGCGATTACTATCTTGAGGGTAACGGCAAGGGGCCCGAAATCGGATTGGCAAGCGCCCGTCAGATTGCGCATATTACATACCTTTCGTGCGACCTTCTTCAGGAGAAGTTTCACCGCAATCTTCAAAAGGAGTTTGTTGAAGCACCTGCCGAGGATAGAGCCAGACGTGATGCGAGTTTCAAAACGTACTTTCAAATTGAAAGCTATTTGAATTATCAGGCTAAGAAATTCGTCGGCCGTTTTGACGCTAACAGCTATTTGCACATCACCCGCTCGATGGATCTTTTCGACGCCGGTGCTCGCTACGGTTCTCTTTTCGATGCCTGTGCCCGCGTAAAGGCGAAGTGTCTTGTCGTTTCGTATCAGAATGACATTCTTTTCACGGTCGGCCAGTCAAAAGATATTGTTCACGCTCTTCTGAAAAACGGCAAGGATGTTTCGTACTGCCATCTTGAAGCCGGCACGGGGCACGATTCGTTCTTGACCGACATTGACGATTTGTCGGGGTTGATAGCGGGCTTCCTTTCGCCCCGCAGGCCGAAGGTGATGAATTGGCAGCGCCGCCTTTATTCGGGTGTAACCGGCATGGTGAAAGCGAATGCGAAGGTTGTCGATATCGGTTGCGGCGACGGGTCTTTGCTGAACGTGCTGCGCGAAGACAAGAACGTCTCCGGCAATGGCGTCGAAATCGACATCGACAAGTTCAAAGAAACCGTTGCCGACGGCCATATGTCGTATTGGGAGGATGCCGACGAGGGGCTTGCCGTCATTCCCAGTTCCCACTACGATGTGGCCATATGCTCCGATACGCTGCAGGAGGTTAAAAACCCGAGGGGTCTGCTTCACGAGGCGCTGCGCATCGCTGGCGAGGCTATCGTTTCATTCCCCAATTTTGCGGCGTACCGCATCCGTCTTACGCTTGGCCTCAGGGGGCGACTGCCGGTGTCGAAGGCGTTGCCGTTCCAATGGTATGATACGCCGAACATCCACTGCATCACGCTTAAGGACTTCAAGGCGCTTTGCGAGGCCGACGGCATTGAAATTAAAGAGGTTAAAGCGATTTCGCGTCATTTTATAGGGAAGATTCTGCTTGCTCTCGGGTTTAAAAATCTCGGCGCATCGCAGATTGTCGCTCGAATCGGGAGGAAACAGCCGTGACATTGCCGCAACGAGTTTCAAGTATATTAAGGCGTTGCCTTACGGTGCTGCACCCGTGCGTTTACGGCGATTTATGCTCAAAGGTCGCCATCGACGGGATTAAACGCGACCTTGCGCGGGAAGTCGCGCTGCTTTGTTCGGAGCGTGATGCGGAGGCTATAGTTGATGCGTTTGCCGAGAGTATGATCGAGGTGCGCCGCCTGGTCGAGACCGATATTGACGCTGCTTATGACGGCGATCCTGCGGCAATAAGCCGTATGGAGGTCGTTATGGCATATCCGGGGATATATGCTGTAACTGTGCATCGCATAGCACATGTGCTCTACAGACTCGAAGTGCCAATAATACCGCGTGTCATGTCCGAGTTCGCCCATTCTAAGACGGGAATCGATATTCATCCTGGCGCGACAATCGGCGAGCGCTTTTTCATTGACCACGGCACGGGTGTTGTTATCGGCGAGACTACGGTGATAGGCCGCAATGTGCGCATATATCAGGGTGTTACGCTTGGAGGCCTTTCGTTTGCAAAGGATACGACAGGCGCTCTGGTCAAAGGGCTTAAGCGTCATCCCAACATTGAGGATAATGTTGTAATATACGCCAATGCGACAATCCTTGGAGGCGGCACGACTATAGGGCACGACTCCGAAATCGGCGGCAATGTCTGGTTGAAGGACTCCGTGCCGCCCTATTCGCGCGTCTACAACAAGCCGCCGGCGCCAATAATTAAATCCATAGGATGACTTTTTTTTGTTCCTTACTCCTGTCCGCCATTACAGTAGGCGCATGGAACGGAAAATGGTTCCCTTCTGGAAGGGCTGAGCACCGCGCTCCGGCCGAAGTTGAAGCGCACACCGTTAAGGCTGCGGCCAAAATGATTCGAAGCGCCCTTGACAAGTGCGACCCGGCCGGTACAAACGATGTAATACTCTGCCTTAATGAGATGCGTGCCGGAGGCTGCGTGGAGGATTTGTGTTCGTCCATAGGCTTAACAAATTTAAAGGTTGCCGTCACCACTGCGTATCGCCGCCGCGATCGTTTGGATATGCAGCAGGACGCCATTCTGACAACATTGCCGGTCGTTTCCGCCAATTGGGCGCGATGGAAACTCGAGAAGGGCTACGGAAACACGCCGCCGCGGGGGTATGCTCTGGCGCGGGTAGTGGTTGACGGCAGCGTGACTGCAAAGGTTTATTGTGTTCATCTCAAATCCAATTACGGGCAGAAGACCGCCGCCGATAAGAGAATGAACAGAAAAAAGCGGGAGCGCGCCGTCGGGCAGCTTGTTCAGTCTGAATCTTCAAAGCGCGGAAGAAAGAAAGCCCCCGTCATCGTGGCCGGCGATTTCAACTGCGATAAGTGGTCCGGCGATTTTTCGGGCGAGCAGACGTTGGATATGCTTTCCGCGGCAGGCTTTTCAACCGGGATGGACAGTACGCCGGCATCTAAAAGGGAGACTTATGCAAAGCGCGGCAAATGGAAGGGGGCAACGCTCGATTACATATTCTATCGCGGGTTTTCTTCAGTGTCGGCAAACGGGGCGATGGTTGTTGAGTCTGACGGCATTTCCGACCATAACGCCGTATTTGAAATAGTCGAACTCTGCAACCGTTAGTTCTCTGTGATATAATTATAATGATGTTGAGAATACTGTCTATAATTACATTTTTCCTTTCCGCCGGCGCGGCATTATGCGCCGAGGTTAAGTCTGACTCCGAAATTTGGAACGAAGGTGTCGACTTGTATTCTTCAGGCGACAGCACTAATGCGCTTTCCGTCCTGCGCGGGCTTATGCTTTCGCAGACTCACGGGGCGCGTGCGGCCGAGCTTGTGGCCAAGCTCGAGTATGATGCTGCGCGTGAAGAAGGTCAGCAGAATGTTCTGGGCAAGCTTGAGGAGGCGGCCGCGGCTGCGCAGATTGCGCTGCGCTCGTTTTCGGGAGATGCGCGTGCCGAACGCAATTTCAGCCTTGCGGTTTCTGAAATACCCCGGTTGAGAGAGAGGAAACATATCGATGAGGTGCTTGCTCGGACAAAGGGCAAGCAGCCTGCTGAAATGTTGAAGCCGGCAATGGACGACGCGCGCAGGATTATAAAGGGGTTGCCCCGGATAAAGGAGGATGCCCTTGCCAATCCTGCAGGCGCCGTAGCGTCAGCCGATGACTATGCCGAACGTTTATCGGCTCTTTCCGACGTATGGATAGCCGTGAAAGAGGCCGTATGTCAGGCCGTCACGAACGAGGCCGAGGCGGCCGAAATTTCACAGCGCGTCGATTTGATGCGCAGCAAGACGAAAGAAGCGGGTGAGCTTGTCTCTGATTTGAACGCGGATGCGGCATATCCGCTTGCCGAGATAGAGGAGGAGTTTACGTCGTTCCATAAAGCGTTTGTTCTGCCTCCGGATGCCATGCAGACGGGGCTTGAATGCCAGTCGAATGCCTGCAGGGGTGTCGAAGCGGAATGCGGCAGGCCGTGGCAGAATGAGGCTCTTTCATATACCCGCGCGTTCCGTGCAAAATTCCCCGCATGGGCGAAGGCGTATGAACAGGCGGCCGCTGCCGATACAAACAAACCTCCGTTTACTGTAGAGGCGCAGCAGAAAATATCGGCGCTGAGCACCGAACTTGAAAAACTGCAGATAGAGTCGGTTGAGAATCCGGTTGCCGAAAAGCAGGCCAAAGCCGCGTCGGTAGCCGAGGAAATAATCAGGCTTCTTCCTAAAGACGGAAGCGGCGGCAATTGCGGCCAAATCCTTCGAAAGCATAGTGTCCTCTCTTGACGCCAGTGTGAAAGCTATCGCATCCGCGCAGGAAGACATGTCCGAG
>JAZOTG010000123.1:0-1834 GCA_045657505.1 Kiritimatiellia bacterium
TGTCCGAAATGAAACACTCTTTAAAGAAGATATCATAGCGATAGTTCAACGCAAAACAATTCAACTTGAAAAAGACAACGGAGGGCGAAACGATGAATAAAATGTGGGAGCCTCAATTTGACGGCTGGAGCGAAAAGAAAGTTTCACTCTCATTCGCCAACCTCTTGACGAACAGCACATCGCGGGGCGAATACGGCGTCATTATGGAATCCGGCGAAGAACCGTACAAAGGCAAGGCCGCCATATTCTGGATTGATGCGACACACATTTACCTCCGCTACGACTGGGGCCACTGGTACACCGTTTCGACCGACGACAAGGAAAACTGCGACTGCATCTGCAAACGACACTCGGCGGTTCTTATGCGATGTTCAAGGACATCGGTCAAATACCATACAATCCCCGTATATCACATCGAAAAACTGCCTGAAAACCTGTTTGAAAAAGAGTCGTACGAAACTCATGACACGCACCTGAACAATAAAATCTTCGATTTCATCGACGACTTTTCGACTCAAGACGAAACTCAGGATGAAGATAACGGAGATGAGGATGACGATTTGGATGCGACTTATGACGATTAGCGAGTTCACCGCGCAGAAAGAGCAGCCATTGCCCGGCGTCACTTTCATGAAACTCGAGCGGCTGCGCCCCCGCTACGGCGCGAACGCGCGAGCGCCATTCCAAAGGTGTTGTTGAAACTGTCGTTCTGCCGCTTTTCATGAGATTCCGCCAAAGTGGTTTTTAAGGAATCTGACGCGTCTGACGGCAAGTTCCGGATCATTATCCGCAAAATAGGCCGTCATCCGCGGAGACGCGAGAATCGCGTCGACAACCCGCTTCGCATCCTTCTGCATGGCGAGATAGTGAGCGACAAAGACGATGAATACCGACCTTTCGGATTCGTCGTGAAAATCGCCGTCCACAATAGCGTCCACCACATTCGCCTGTCTCGAGTGGGTGCGCCCGGTGCGAAGATAACTCCCCGACATGATATCCAGATGCCACGGGAAAGGAAGCTCGAAATCGCGATTCGACGCGATGAGGATATGGGTAAAGAATGCGAAAAGGTCAGAACGCCGCTCCCAAAGCGAAGCGTGCGCCACGGAGGTATGTACCATCAGCCGCGAGAAAACGGCAATCATAACGAGTATGCGCGACTCTCCCGAAAGCATATTGTCGATCGTGCATGAAGGCGCGGCCGCAAGTTTCGTCTTGAGGTCTTCGATTCTGTCCGACCAAAGTTCACGATCAATCAAATCGCGTTTTTCCGCTTCAAGCCGGGCGCGCAGGCTGTTGCGCATTTCAGGCGTGCACGTCCATGTGAATTTCGTGTCGAAAACATATTTGGCGTAACGTTTTTCCTGCATATCATCGAGAATCGCCAACACCTTGTCGATCGAAACGATCCAGCGGTCAAGACACACGCCGTCTTCGGTAAAATAGAAATCCCACAGCCGGTCCGCTGAAGCGCACACCTCCTTGAAATCGACGCTCTTATACGATATCGGAGCGACGGATGGAAAGAGATTGCGCTTCGGAATCTGCGCGGAACCGTTTTTGAGCTTCCAGGAGCGAATCCATTTCTCCCTTTTACTTTCAAGCGCGGCATTCTTCAAAGCGGCGCATTGTGCGGACAGATCGGAGAGATAGCGCACAATCCAACTTCGGAACTGCTGCGTCTCGCTTTCATCAAACGGCATCTGCACGGGCAGCTGACGGGCGACACGGCGTTCCTCGCTCCAGACGGAAACACGGGAAACGCCCTTTCCCCCGTCGCCGGTCAAGACCCGGTCCATAACGGCATACTGAAGCGACACACCCCCTTCCAGCA
>JAZOTG010000124.1:0-16086 GCA_045657505.1 Kiritimatiellia bacterium
GGAACGATTTCTTTCTTAGCCATTTTATTGATCCTTAATTTTTCGCTCGCTTAGGAACCATTCCTTCGCGATTATGGCCATAATATATCAGTATTATGCCAAAATGACAAGAGGTTTTTTCAAAAAATTCAATAAAAACGCGGTTTTTTATGTCTTGACATCAAGCCTTGCCCTATTTAATAGGGTAAGTGCAAACATCAGGAGCCAAAAAGCACATCTCGCATCGTATAAATACCAGGCGCCCGCCCCTTGGCCCACTTGAGCGCTTTCAACGCGCCGGCGGCAAATGCAGCCCTGTCTTGAGCCTTGTGCGTAAGTTCAATACGCTCGAGCTCACCGGCGAACATCACAGTGTGATCGCCGATTACACTGCCGCCTCTCAATGCGTGGACTGCAATTTCACCAGACGGTCTCTCGCCTGTATCTCCGAACCTCCCGTAAACCCCCTTTGATGAAAGATCGACGCCGCGCCCCGCCGCCGCTGACTTTGCCAGCATGAGCGCCGTACCTGAAGGCGCGTCTTTTTTATGGCGGTGATGCATTTCGGTTATTTCAATATCGTACTCGCTATCTAAAAGTGCCGCGGTTTTTTCGACAAGCTCGAGAAGAATGTTTACACCAAGAGAATAGTTGCCGCTTTGCACAACCGGTATTTTCAACGAGGCCGCATCAACCGCACTCTGCTCTTCGGGCGTCACACCCGTTGTGCCGATTACGTAGGCAATGCCCTGCGCGGCCGCCTTGGCGATATTGCCGGACAGACAGCTGTGATGCGAAAAGTCAACAACACCTTCAACTCCGCCGCTCCAATCATTATCGTAACCTTCGGCGATATCGACCTTGGAGATTACTTCAAGCCCAATTCCTCCGGCGAGCTCACACAGCTTTTTACCCATTCTGCCCGCCGCGCCAACTATTGCTATTTTCATACTGCAAAACAACTTTCGGTATTGTCAATTAAGCCTTTGGAACCACACTCTGCCCATCGCGTGAATCTTTAACGACCCACCCTTTGAGAGCCATCTCATCGCGCAGTCTGTCGGATTCAGCCCAGTTTTTGGCAGAACGCGCCGCGGCTCTCGCCTCGAGCAGCGCGGTGATTTCATGCGGAATCTCAACCGCGTCGTCTCTTCCGAAAAACACAATGCCCAGCACCTCGTCCATTCTCTTGAACACCGTCAGGACGGCCGCTGCGGCGGAGGCGCCGGGATTGGCTGCAATAAAAGAATTGGTTGCACGGACAAGCTCAAACAATGAAGCGAACGCACGCGGAATATTAAGGTCGTCATTTACGGCAAGCGTAAAATCTTCAAGCGCCTTGCCGGCAAACTGCGGACACTCGCCGGATGAAGCGTTCCCGGCTGCCGCAGAAAGCCTCTCTACGCAACCGTCAATGCGAGACAACGACTTGCGGGCGTCATCAAGCGCCGAAAATGCGAAGTTGAGCCCCTGGCGGTAATGCGCGTTGATGAGCACGTAGCGTATTTCACGCCCCGTGAAACCCTTATCGAGAAGATCGCGCAAGGTGAAAAAGTTGCCCGCCGATTTAGACATCTTCTCGCCGTTAACCTTCAAATGCGCGCAATGCATCCATGTATTAACGAAGGGCTTGCCTGTAGACGCTTCGGCCTGGGCTATTTCGTTCTCGTGATGAGGGAACAGGTTGTCAATTCCGCCGGTGTGCAAATCAAAGGTTTCGCCAAGATATTTCATTGACATCGCCGAGCACTCAATGTGCCAGCCGGGGCGGCCGCGCCCCCACGGAGAATCCCAGCCCACCGGACCGTCGGACGGCTCCCACGCCTTCCACAGCGCAAAGTCGCCGACATTCTCCTTGTCGTACTCGTCCGCCGCGCAACGCTGGCCCGTACGCTGATTGTCAAAGTCAATATGGGCGAGTTTGCCGTAGCCGGGAAACGCGCGCACATTAAAATACACGCTACCGTCATCGCTCTTATAGGCGACACCCTTTTCAATGAGAGATTCGACGAGCGCTATCATCTCCGGGATATGGTCGGTTGCCGCGGGATAAACATGCGCCAAAAGAATATTCAGCTTGCCCAGATCGGCAAAAAAAGCATCCTTGTATGTCTTTGTGTATTCCGTAAGCGGCACGCCGGCCGTATTTGCCCCGCGTATGGTTTTATCGTCGACGTCGGTGAGGTTCATCACGTGCTTCACCGTCATTCCGTTGAACTGAATGACGCGCCTGAGTATATCTTCGAACGCATAGGCTCTGAAATTGCCTATGTGGGCAAAATTGTATACCGTCGGGCCGCAAGTATAAAGGCGCACTTCATTTCCAGAAAGCGGGCGCAACTGCTCAACATTGCGCGAAAGCGAATTGAATACGTTCATCATGATTCTATTATTATATCAAATGTCATTTTGCAAGGCGCACGCGCGGATCGAGAAACGCGTACAATACGTCTGTAATAAGATTGACCGCCTGATACACAAGCGCACCGAGCACGACAACAGCGCGCACTACGGCCAGATCAGCCGAATGAATGGCGTTGATCGAAACCGACCCAAGGCCTGGAATGCCAAAAAAGCTCTCCAGGAGCAATGAGCCCGTAAAGAGATACGGTATTGAAAGCGACACATAGGTAACGATCGGGATAAGGGCGTTGCGCAGCACGTGGCGCGTCATCACGGCAAAGCCCGATATCCCCTTTGAGCGGGCAGTAAGAACATACGGCTTGTAAATCTCGTCCAATATCGCCGTGCGATAAAACCTGACATCCATTCCAAGCGAACTGAGCACGCCGATCATAACAGGCAAAAGGAGATAACCGCATTCGCCATAGCCCCATATGGGAAACCACTCAACCTTGAACGCGAGGAAGAACTGCCCGAGAAGCACCCACACCACATAATTGACACTCATCAGCGCGGCAGAGACGAATAGAATTATTCTGTCGGGGACACGCCCCCGGTATGCCGACGAAAGAGTGGCGAAAAAGAGCGACAGCAGCGTGCCGAAAACAAGAATCGGAACCGTCAATGAGAGCGACGGCCCCACTCCGCGCAGCAGCACATCCTTTACCGGCTCGTTCATTTTTGCGGAATAGCCCAGATCGCCCGTCGCCACATTTTTCATAAACGCCGCAAACTGGCTGTCAAATAGACCGCTCCACGAGAACTCCCCGTTTGCGTCCTTCCATTTGCCGACAACAAGAGGCTTATCATACCCATAGCGCCGGTTAAACGCCTCGATCGACTTTTCGTCGGCGCCCTTGCCAAGAATCGTCAAGGCCGGCGATGAGCCGATAACCACGTTAAACAGCAAAAACGTTATAAGAAGTATGCCCAATGTCGTGGGCACGACCTCAAAAAGCCTGCGTGCAATATATTTGAGCATGTCTGTAATCAGATGGCGATGGCTTCAGCGAGTTTTTTGGCGACTTGCGCAGGGTCGCACTTGTCAAGCCGTTCAAGAACCTTGGACCAGCGGTATGCGCCGGAACCTGCCACATCAAACGGCCGGTTGACAAACAGGAAGTCAAACGCCTTCCTGCGCGAACGGTATTTCGCCTGAACGGAAGCGAGCGTCTTTTCAAATGCGCCGACGTAGGCCGCCGCAAAAGCGTTTGCATCGGAAACAAACGGGAGCCTGCGCCTGACAACATTGGCATACGGAGCAACGGAGTCTTCAAACGAATGATAGTAGTTCACGAAGCTGCCGGTATGCTCGGTAACCACGAGCCGCGAGGGAAGCCCGTCGGAGCCGAACTGGATGACCTCGTAGTTCTTATCAAACAGATTCTCCTTGTTCTCAGAAGAGCGGCGCCCTACAATCATATCGACCGCGGCGGCCTCACCCATCAACTGCGCGAAGCGGAGCGCGAAGAGCGGATTGCGGTATTTAACCGCGGGTATCTTGTCTGATGCCGTACCCGGAACGTATGCCCGGGCAAAATACGTTGTTCTCACAAGCGTGCCGCGATACTGGTTGTTGCCGCGATACGGCTCGGTAAACTGGCCGAGACCGACATGCGTAGGAAGTTTCATTCCGAGCTGACGGCACATCAGGCGCCTGTCGAGAATATAATCGGAATAATCGTTGGCCTCGATCATCGCCTGAAGCAGATCCTTGCCGTTGTCGAGATGCTCGGCAATGCCCCACTTCTGGAAACGGAACATGTAAATGTGCGACATGGCCAGCCCCGCCTCTTTGCACTGCATGATATACACGTTGCCGCGCCTTGAACCGGCGATAGGGTCGCGTGCAAGAGAAGAGACTATACGGCCAATGTTGACATATTCGATTTCGCTGAATACGCGCGAAAGATTGAGGATGATGTTCCTCGCGCGCTGGTCGCAAATATGCGCGAGCTCCGGCTCCTTTGTGCGGTCGTACTCTTCCCAGATGGGGTCGAAAATAATTTCACCATCCTCGACATGAGCCCCCGGCAGCCACTCTATTTGGCGGTAGAATTCCGGCGATATGCCTTGTATTAGGTCTCCGTCGCGCACAATCGTTTCGTTGGGGCCTTGTGTCAAAACATAGCACATCGCGTTGCGCCACTCGACATTATCGACAGATTCTTCACGGAGCTCTGCGGGCAGGGACGCCCTCCACTCCATGTCAATACTGCGAATCTCGTCTTTGAGCGCCTCGTCTGAGAGTTCATCCGCCTTGATGGCTTTTATGCGCTGCTTGATTTCAATCGGCGTTGTCACAGGGAAAATCTCAAGCTCAGGATAGCCCATCCTGTTGCGGCGCGTAAGCATCGTCTGAATTTCCCTGAGGGTTGAACGCAGCTTCTCGCCGAACGACGCCGTCAACACCGAAGAAGACTCAACCGTGAGGTAGCGCATGCCGGTGATGCTGTTGTAATAATATATCGGCTCGCCCGAAAGCCCCACCTTTGAATTCTCAACAAGCCTTGCCATGTCTTCGGGTGAGATAGGAGCCCGCGACATGCGCCAGTTTTCGCCGCGAGCGCGCAATGCGTTTCGCACCTTGGCCGAATGCGTATTGAGAAAACGGATTTTCCTCTTTGACACCATCGTCTGAAGCAGCTCGTCGGCGCGAAGCGCCAGATCCATTCTGTCCGGATCCGGACGAATCAGAACGAAATCATTTGTAAAAATCAAATCGACCGAAAGCGCAAGCTCCTCGTCTTCCTCCTCTTGCGTCATGGGAGCAAGACCCTCCGCCGCCCGCTGCTCGTTGACATGCGTAAGCCACATCATGCGCTGCATGGCATGAACGGCCTGCTGCGTCACCATTCCCGGAGTTTTAAAAAAAACAGTACCGATGCGGGAAAGAAGATTTCCCTCGGCATCTTTTGAAAATATAGGTTCACCAATCAGTTTCATAATATTCATATTATAACAAAAACCGCAGCCAAGAGACTGCGGTTTATTGTTTGGAAAAGTGGTTTGGTCAATCAACCGGCGTTGTTGCCCCATGCGTAGTGGGCAAACGCCTTATTGGCCTGGGCCATCTTGTGAACATCGTCACGCTTCTTGATGACGCTGCCCTGACCGAGGAACGCATCGATGACTTCTGCGGCGACTGCGGCAGGCATGCCCATGCCGTGACGGGCGGAAGCATACTGCGTCGTCCAGCGAAGCGCGAGCGAAAGCTGGCGATTGGCCGCGATCGGCACAGGAACGGGGTAGGTGGTGCCGCCGACACGACGGGTCTTAACCTCGACCTGAGGCTTCATGTTGTCGATAGCGGCAGAGAGGATCTCCAAAGGCTCGGCGTAAACCTTGTCGTCCTTGGTGAACTTGGCCGCATCCTTGGCAACAGCCTCTTTGATCTTCTCGATAGCACCGTATACAATCTTCTCTGCAGCGGTCTTCTTGCCATCCTTCATGATTACGCGAATCATGTGTGCAACGAGCTCGGAATTGAACTTGGGATCGAGCGTGACGCGCTTTTCGATTTTTCTGGCTCTTCTTGACATAGCTTACTTAGCCTCCTTCTTCTGGCGCTTCATACCGTACTTAGAACGGCTGCGGTTACGACCATTTACACCAAGGGAGTCGAGCTTACCACGAACGATGTGGTAACGAACACCAGGAAGGTCCTTTACACGACCGCCGCGAACGAGAACAACGGAGTGCTCCTGAAGGTTGTGACCTTCACCAGGAATGTAAGCGGTAACTTCGTAACCAGTGGTAAGACGCACACGAGCGACCTTACGCAAAGCGGAGTTAGGCTTCTTAGGAGTCATCGTCTTGACGACGAGACAAACACCACGGCGCTGAGGGCACGCCTTGAGCGCGGGCGACTTTGAATGCTTAGCAAGGGGCTGACGACCCTTGCGGATGAGTTGGTTGATAGTTGGCATTTTTTTTTCCTTACTTTTCCAAACGAGCATATAGTATACCACTCTTTACCCGTGTTTGGCAAGAGGGTAAGATATTTTATTTTTAGAAAGGGACACTCCCCCCGTATAAAAGACCAAGTTCACGTTTGAATTCACCACTGTATTTATGATATAATACCGCTCAATCCCATTTTGGGACTGTAGCTCAACTGGACAGAGCGACGGTTTCCTAAACCGTAGGTTGGGAGTTCGATTCTCCCCAGTCCCACCAGTTTATTTCGCTGGTGGAGGAGGCGGAAGCCGGCCGTTTTCAAGAAGATCGCTTACAATCATTCTCACTTCGGTGTCAAAGTCGCCTTTTACTATCCATTTAAGAAAATTCGGCTCGTTCAGCAAAAGTTTTTTCAAACTCTCGCCCTTCTTTTTACCGAAGTTCACCGTCAGTTCGCCATCCCTCCAGCGCAGCATTCCCTGCCTGTCGGCATTCATCGGGTCGCGAGGAACAAGAAAATCGTCCATTTCCTCCACCGTCTGAGGCAAATCGGAATAGCGCTCCATTTGCGCCTTCAAAACTTCAAGTGTTGCTCTTGTGTCAGCTTCCGCCCCGTGCGCTCCGTCATGATTGCGCGAAAGGTAATATTTAACAGCCGCCGACAGATCACGAGGCTCCTTTTTATGGAAAATACGCTGCACATCGACATGCTTGCGCATAGACGGGGCAAAAGCCATGCCGACGCGGGCGAACTCCTCTTCAAGGCACGGAATGTCAAACCGGTCGGCATTAAAACCCGAAAGATCGCAATCCCGGAAGAAATCGAAAATTTCTTCGGCGTTATCGGCGAATGTCGGGCAATCTTTGACTATATCGTCTGAAATGCCGTGTATAGCCGTCGTCTCCGGCGGAATAGCCACGCCGGGATTCATAAGCCAGCATTTGGAGATCTCTTCACCCTCCGGCGTCACCTTTATCGCAGCCAATTCAATAATACGGTCCTTGCGGGGCGAAACCCCCGTAGACTCAATGTCAAACACAATCAGCGGACGCGACAATTTTAAACGTAACATAGCAAATCGTTCCTGTATAATGCGCGTACGGCATCGCAATCCAATGTATGCCCCGCACGATAACTGACAACAGTTCCCACGAAACGGTGCTCGCCCGTAAGAGCTAAAGCAGCCATCAAATCAAGTGTGGCACGATGCCATACAGGCTCAAGAAACTTGCCGTCAAGAGGGAAACGCGGCTCGGAATAGAACTTTTCGGGCCCGTGTATCAAAATATTGTTTTTGTTGTAGCCCCAATTCCTCGTGCCGGCAAAAAGCTTGCCGACCGTTTTCGCCAGAATATACTGGCGATGCGTCGCATTTGTGCGTGCAAGACTGGCATAACGGAAGGTATCGGCCGTAGCGTCAAACAGCACGCGCTGCTCGCCAATAACGGTATTCCACGAGATGGCGCAATCTATGCGCAAATTGCGCTCGCCGTTCTCCGCCGGAAGAAACAGCAGAAAATCACCGCGCTTACCGCCGAACGCGACCGGCTCCTTGACGGTGACAAATGTTGCATCGTCACAGGTTTCAACGATTTTAGCATGTTCTATCGCCTTGACAAGAGGAAGCGACGACTGGTCAAACAGCGGCGGATCGCCGCTGTTGACCTTAAGAAGCACATTATCAATGCCAAGGCCGAGCTTAAGCGCGATTATGTGCTCTACCATGCGCAAATAATTGTGCGGCGAACCGGAACGCAAAACCAGATTCTGCGCGCTTGTCCATAAATTCGAAATGTCAACCTTAGTATCAAGCTGCTCGGGCTGATCCATACGGCGAATCCACCAGCCGGGCTTCTGGCTGGGAGCAAACGTCAACGTCTGTTTGAGGCTGCCTTCAAACGTGCCTACACCGGCAACGGAGGCCTCGCTCGACAAGCCTCTGCGCTTGAGGGAGAATGGACAATTGCGGTCGCCGGCAAGACGCGTCTCGTCAATTGGCTGGCGCGAAAAACGCTCATAAGCGGCTGCGATGGCCGCGGTATTCCCGAAAATCGTTTTTCCGATTTGATATTTAGGCGTATCACTCATAGACAAAGTATACCAAATATAACCGCCTTAGGCATTCCCCTGTGAACGCGCACAAGGCGGGAGGTTTTAAAATTTGAGTTTATCCCCCGACTTATCCATTCTTACGCGGATGCGCGACTTCCTTTTGCCGGCAAGCAGCATGTCCGCTATCGGATCTTCGAGATAATCCTGGACAACACGCCTGAGGGGACGGGCTCCGAGTGACGAATCGTACCCTTTGCCGACCAGAAAATCTACCGCCTCATCATCGACCGTGAAAGAAACCCGCAGCGGCTTTAGACGGTCCTGCAACTTGGCTATCTCAAGCTCAAGCACCTTGGCGAGATCGGTCTTTTCGAGTTTTCTGAACACTACGGTTTCGTCAAACCTGTTGAGCAGTTCGGGGCGAAACGCCTTCTTTGCCTCATCAAGCAGCCTGTCACGGAGAAGTTCGTAGCTCGTCTGGCTCGTTTCCGACGAAAAGCCAAGGCTATGTCCTTCGCGCGCAAAATCAAAGCCGAGATTCGCCGTGCAAATTATTATCGTATTGCGAAAATCTATAACGCGCCCCTGCCCATCGGTAAGTCTGCCGTCATCAAGAATCTGAAGAAGCATATTGCAAACATCAGAATTCGCCTTCTCAAACTCATCGAAGAGAATAACGCTGTATGGGCGACGGCGCACTTTTTCGGTAAGCTGGCCGCCCTCATCGTACCCCACATAGCCGGGAGGAGCTCCGACTAGGCGCGACGACGAATACTTCTCCTGGAATTCGCTCATATCAAGAGTGATAAGAGCTTTTTCATCACCGTAGACCTTTTCTGCAAGCATCTTTGCTAGATGCGTCTTGCCCACCCCCGTAGGGCCGAGGAAGAGGAAGCTGCCGACAGGCCTTTTAGGGTCGGCGAGAAACGCCCGCGAGCGCCTGAGCGCTCTCGCTATAGCGGCAATTGCCACGTCCTGCCCTATCACGACCTGGCCGAGCGAATTTTCCATTCCAAGAAGCTTCTCGGCCGTGGAGGCGTTCATTTTCTCCACCGGCACTCCGCTGATGGACGAAACGGTCTCGCACAACTCGCTTTCGCCGATCTGGATAATCTCCTCAGAATGCGTCTTGCGCCATTTTGCCAACGCTTCGGCAAATTCTGACGAACGCTCCTTTATGGCATCGCGGCACCGCGCCGCGGAATCGAAATCGCCTTCCTTTACCGCAGCATCCTTCTCGGCGCGCAACTCGTCTATTTCCTGCTGACGCTTCACAAGATCGGCAGGACGGGCGCTTGCCGCAGCCCTCAACCGCGCACCGGTTTCATCGATGGCGTCAATCGCCTTGTCCGGCAGTTGGCGTGAAGGTATGTAGCGCGCCGTCAGCTCGACGGCCGCCTTGAGCGCCTCCTGCGAAAACCTCACGCCATGGTGCTCCTCGTATTTCGGAGCCACGCCCTTGAGAATGTCTATGGCGTCGGCGACCGTCGGCTCTTCAACCTGCACAGGCTGGAATCTGCGTTCGAGCGCGGCGTCCTTTTCAATCGACTTGTGGTATTCTTTCAGCGTCGTGGCGCCGATGCACTGCAACTCGCCGCGGGCGAGCGCGGGTTTGAGTATGTTGGCCGCGTCCATCGCCCCCTCCGACCCGCCTGCACCTACCATTGTGTGAATCTCGTCGAGAAAGAGAATGATATCGCCGCTGCGATTAGTCTCGTCGATTATCTTTTTCAGACGCTCTTCAAACTGGCCCCTGTACTGCGTACCGGCGACGACTCTCGCCATGTCAAGCGCGACAACGCGTTTATTCTGCATCTTCTCCGGGACTTCACCGCGATGTATCGCCTGCGACAGAGCCTCGGCCACGGCCGTCTTGCCAACACCGGCCTCTCCTATCAGAACCGCGTTGTTTTTAGACCTGCGCGAAAGAATCTGCACTATGCGCCTGAGCTCCTTCTCCCTGCCGATGACCGGATCGAGCTTGCCGTGCCTGGCCAAATCGGTCAGATCGCGGCCAAACGCATTTACCGTGGGCGTCTTGACAGACTTGCCCCTTGCCGGCTGCTCATTGTGGCGGACGGAATCCTGCGCCTGCCCGTCCGACGGTTCTGCGGCATCGGGCGCATGCCCCTGCGTGCCCGCCGCCATGAACTTCTCAAGCGTAACGCCGGCATTGAAGAGAAGCTGGGCCGCGGCGTTCTCGCCCTCGCGCAGCATCGCCGCAACGAGATGCACGGTATCGACCGTGCTGCCCTTGCCTGCGAGCATTTCGGCGAGCTGAAGCATTTTGCGCGTACGGGCGGTCATGGGCAACGCCCCCCTTTGAAGCATCGGCTCCGACGGCGACGAAACCATTGTCTTCATAGACTCGTACAGCTCTTCGATATTCAACCCGAGAAGCTTAAGCCTCTGGCAGGCCTGACAGCGCGGTATGGCGAGAAGCGACATGAAAATATGCTCGCAACCGACATGGTCGTGCCCAATCTGCCGGGCACAGCTTTGAGATGCGTTGAGAGCATCAGACGCATTTTTCGAAAACATCACACTCACAGAAACCTATCCTCCGCTTCCTCGTTCAGGACTACATCTTCAAACCGCCTGTTCATTTCATCGGCCAAACCGGCGTCAATCTTGTCTCTCGAGCGCTGATCAAGCGTCTCATCCTTGTTGAAAATGTCGATGGATGCGACAAGCGACTCAAGCGACTCAAGCGTAATGCCTTCGATAAAACCGTCAAACGCCGCAAGACGCAAAGGCGAAAGCAAATCAAAGAGCTCTCCCGCCGAGAGCAGGCGCGCGTTCTTTAAGATTGCAAGCGCCCTGCAGAGGGCATCCCCGAAAACGCGAGGCATTTCATTCATAAGGCGAATGCGCGCCGCGAGTTCCTGCGCGACAATGCTGTCCCTTACGCGGCGCGCCTTCGCCGCATCGCAGGCGCGCTTAAGCACATATACATGCCCGCTGTCATTTATGCCGTTTATGGCGTAGCCCGCCATATCCATGTCGAGCGCGTGAAGCGAACGCTTCACCGCCTCTATCTCTCCTATGAGAAAGAGCCCCTCAAGCTGAAGGGCGCCCGCAAGGACAAGCCGCCCGTCGACACCGTCAAGAGACACTTCCGCCATTTCGCGGCTGGCGGCGGCTGGCGCGGCAGACGGCTCCTTGCCCATGCCGGACACCACTCCCTGCACCGCGTTCATCAACGCTTCGATTATCTGCGGAGGAGCCTCGCCCTCGCCGATCTGCGTCACCGACATTGAAACGCCCGGGGGCAGCATAAGCTTTTTCCTTGTGCGCTGGCTGTTCTTCTGCCTGCGCAGCCTCTCCTCACGCTCGCACTCCGAACATACGTAGAGTTCGTCCTCAACTCCGTCGCGCATTATTTGTATGGCGCATTCGGCGTTGTTTTTCTGACACATTTCACACTTCATTTAAGATAATTCTCTTTAACACTTGAATGTAACGGTTAATTATACCATTTATTGCGCCGTCACACGCATGGACGGATATCGATAATCCTAAGGTCGACTCCTCCGCTGTGCTGATTGTACTGCGAAACCTTAAAAGCGACGTCATAACGGCCGTCCCTGTTTTTCGCAAGCTCGTCGGCAAGGCCGCCCTTGTTCCACCAGAAGCCTTTCAGCGCGCCGGAAAACGAAACCTGCAGGTGGCGGCCCTGCTGCCCGGCAAGCTTGACCTCGGCGAAAGAGACTCCGTGGAAGGCGAACACCGGCTCGGGATTGCCTTCGCCAAACGGCTCAAGGCTTGAAACACCCTTTGCAAGTTCGGCGGAAACATCGGACGGCGTAACCCAAGCGTCCAGAGACACGATACGCTCTGCGCCCGTATCGTGCTCTGAGCGCTGCGCCTCGCATGCCCTCGTAAAGAGAAGACGAAACCTTTCGATCGCGCCGTCCTTCACTGTAAAGCCTGCGGCAGCGCAATGGCCTCCATAACGCTCGAGCGTTTCCGAGCATGCGGCAAGCGCGTCGCGCACATTGTAGCCATCGGCGGCGCGCGCGCTTCCATGCCTGCCGACAATAACGGCGACAGGCGCCGCAGGCGCAGGCGAATTCTCGCCCGACCTCTCAAGAATGCGGGCGGCCACGATGCCCGCTACACCCTGATCGCCGCCAGAGAGCGTTATAATCTGCGCGGCGGCGGCGGGAACAATCTGCCGCTCGGCCTCGTCAAGCATTTCAGCCTCGACAACCTTGCGCCTGTTGTTGCAGTCCTCGACGCGCCTTGCAAGCCGTTCCGCCTCGTCTATCCGCGTTGCCATTACGAGCTTTAAAGCCTCCGACGCCGAAGATATTCTGCCGGGAGCGTTGATGCGCGGCCCGATGCAAAACCCGAAATCGCGCGACTTCATAAAATGCATCCCCGAACGCGAAGCGTCGCAGAAAAGTTTCTGCAGGCCGACAGGCGCGTATTTCGGGAAAAGTTTCAGCGCCTCATGGACCAAAAGCCTGTTCTGCCCCGTCAGAGGCATGATGTCTGTAACTGTCGCCAGACCTGCAAGCACCACAAGCGGACCTGCGATCTGCTCGCCGCCGTAAAGCCCGGTTTCGCGGGCCTTCCTGACAAGTGCGGCGGCAAGCATGAACGACACCCCGGCCCCGCAGAGCCCCTCAAGGCGTGCGGGAGAGGCAACCTTCGGATTGACTATGAGACAATCGGGCAGTTCCTCTCCGGGAAGATGATGATCGGTTACGATAACATCGATGCCAGATGCTTTAAGGACGGCGATCTCTTCAACGGAATTTATCCCGTTATCGACAGTTACGACCAGCTTCACATCGGCATTTTCACTCTGCAGCCTGCCGATGGAGGATGCGCTCAGCCCGTACCCCTCGCATATCCTATCCGGGATGAACGAGGCGGCATTGGCCGAAAGCGCCTCAAGGGTTTTGAGGAGAATGGCGCTTGCGCATATGCCATCGCAGTCGTAATCACCTGCAACCACGATTTTTTCGCCGTTTTTAAGAGATGAAACTATACGTGAAACAGCCGCGTCTATACCGGGAAGATCCGATGGATTGCAGAGATGTTTCAGCGATGGGTTCAAATAGGCGTCCAATGACCGGCCGTCAACTCCCCTTATGGCCAAAAGCCGGGCCAAAAGAGGAGGTACGGTATCCGAAACGAGTGGCGATATTTTATCGGATGGTACTAATATTTCCTGCCATGACATTGCTCGCCGACGCCCTGATCATTTACATCTTGACCTCGTGGCACCAGCCGTGCACATCTTCGAGCGTGCCGTACTGAATACCCTGCACTGTATCATAGAGCTTCTGCAGATGCCCGCCCACGGTCTCCTTGTCTGATATGACGATAACGTCATTGCCGCGCGTAATCTCCCATACAGGCGTGACTACCACCGCCGTGCCGCAAGCCGCCACTTCGGCAAACTCCTTAATCTCTTCGTACGGCACGGGGCGGCATTCCACCTTCCATCCGAGATCGGCCGCACACTGCTTGAGCGACATATTGGTTATCGAAGGAAGAACGGATCTGCTGTCGGGCGTTACATACGTGCCGTCCTTTGTAATGCCGATAAAGTTCGATGTTGAAAACTCTTCAACATAGGTATGCGTCTTGGCGTCAAGATAAAGTTCAACAGGCCAGCCGTCGCGCTTCGCCTTTTCATGAGCATAAAGAGACGCTGCGTAGTTGCCGCCTACCTTTACGTCGCCCATGCCGTTTGGCGCCGCGCGATCCCAATCGTCAAGAATAACGGCCCTTACCGGCTTGAGCCCGCCCTTATAATACGCTCCGACGGGCATCACCATGACCATGAACGTGTACTCCTTGGCGGGGGCGACTCCGATTTGCGGCCCCGTGCCGATAAGAAGCGGCCTCAAATAGGGCGAACCGCCCGTGCCGTACGGCGGCACAAATTCCTCATTGGCTCTTACCACCCTGTCGACAGCGTCAACGAACATCTCAACCGGCACCGGAGGCATCACACACCTCTTGGCCGTGTTAATCATGCGCTTTGCGTTCTCCTCCGGACGGAAGACGACTATTTTGCCGTCCTTCTGGCGGAACGCCTTCATGCCCTCAAAGCACTCCTGTCCGTAATGAAGACAGCTTGCTCCGATGTGCATTGTGATTTCGGGCTTTTCAACAAGTTCGCCCTCCGACCACACTCCTTCTTTCCATACATAGCGGATGTGACAGTTCACTTCCGAAAAACCAAATCCAAGATTGGCCCAATCTATATCTGTCCGTGGCATTTAATCATCTCCTTTGTTGCTCTAAAACCATTTTTCTGCATTCCTGCATCAACTCACGCAAAACGGGGTCGTGGAACGTCTGCCTGCTGACAACCTCATGATCAATCATCAGCGCATGATAGAACGCGATGACAGCCTCCTTCCTGTTGCCTGACGCATACTGGAGCCTTGCCAAAACGGTCCACAGCCTGTAATCGGCATCCTTTGCAGCCAGAGTCGGCAGCCATGAGGAAAGCGTCTTTACAACCAACGGGGCGTCAATCTTTGCGGACGACTCGATATAGAAATAGGCCTTCGCCCTGTATTCGGGGGCAGCCATGTAGCTGACTACAGCCCATTGCAGCAAAAGGCGCGCGTTTGGCTTCTTTGCTTTCGCCATGTACTTGCCGATTACACGATCCGCCTGCTGAATCTTTCTGGCAGAAAGAAGTATTTCGCACGCGCTGAGCAAATCGTCCTCTTCAGTCAGGTAGTCAACGGCCTGAGAAATGAGATTCGCGGCCTTCGCCACATGGCCGGACTCGTAATAAGCCTCCGAAAGCTCGATAACATCTCCGAGCGTCTGCTGCGAACGCTTGAACCTGGATTCAAGATCTTCAATCTTTTTGCGGACCGTAAGATAATTGCGGAACCTTGCCGTGCGCTTGTTGTTAGGATCTATCTTATCCGTGTAGTCTATCAATTCGCGGATCACCTCCACCCTGTCCATCGGCAGCAGAATCTCGCTTATATAGCGGAATGTCGCTTCGGGAGATGCGGGATACAGAAGATGCGCCTCCCGCAACGCCTGCGAGGCATGCCCGAAACGATGCTGCGTACGATAAAGGCCGGCAATTGCCGCCCGCAACTTCGAGAAGCTCTTCTGGCCGGCAAAATCGCGCCTGTACATGGGATCGTTCAAAAGCCTGCGCGTATACCAGTCCCAGAAATCCATGTCCTTCTCGGCAAGCCTTGCGTCAAACGGCTTCTTGTTCGAGTTGATCTTCATTATGAGGCCGTGCGGCGAAAGATAAGGATACATCCATTGTATCGGGTAGCTTTCTTCTATGTAGAACGCGTGGCGGTTCTTGTCGTGCTCGTGCATCATCTGGGTCAGGATGCCGTTGATTTCCATTACGCCAAGCGCGCCTGTAACCTGCACTTTACCGTTCTCCGTTTTCAAATCTCCATTCGCCTGACGAACACCGCGCTTAACCTCGTCGACATAAACCTGAAAGGCGCTTGCGCTGTCTTCCTTGGAAGGTATCCATATTTCATCGCCGTAGAGATCGCGCTGTACAGACATATAGGTGTCGTCCGCAAGCGCATTCTGCGTTATAAGGTATATGTCGGGCCTGAAGTTCGCGCCGTAGATCATGTACGTGGGGACAAAGCGCCCCGGATCGGTGCCGCCGAAGAAAATCGAATACGGCTCCATCGGTTCGGGCCAGTCGGGATCGGGCAGAGGTTCTTCATCGGCGACTATCTGCGATCTTATCGCCTTGGCGCCGTCAAGCTGATATGCGCCGA
>JAZOTG010000125.1:0-3033 GCA_045657505.1 Kiritimatiellia bacterium
CCATCTGACGCCCCGGTGACTCATCCCCCCGTGACGGTAGCTCAGCAAGCCGTTGATGCACACCGACGCCGTGGTCGGTCTCTCCCCATGGACGACACCGCTGACGCTCTGGAAACAGAAAACCGGAATTGAAGCGG
The DNA here is from genome assembly GCA_045657505.1 of Kiritimatiellia bacterium. Lineage (GTDB taxonomy): Bacteria > Verrucomicrobiota > Kiritimatiellia > RFP12 > UBA1067 > UBA1067. Next base: position 138 of record JAZOTG010000125.1, read on the forward strand.
TGCCGGATCTTTCCGGCAACGCCGCGGTGGAAGCAGGCGTAAAGATGGAGCCGGTATTGCGCCGCTTTTATATGGACACGCATCCGCAATACGCCCTGGAATATTACCCATTCGATATTCTCTGTCAAGAGGAAAAACCCTTCATTACAGCGACGCTGGATGGGGAACTGATCGAGGCTACCGGGCGGCGCGGGATTCTGGAAATCAAGAACGTCAGCATATCCAATAAGGCGGCGCTGGATAAATGGACTGGCGGCAGAATGCCGGATTATTACTACGTCCAGACCATCGCGCAGCTTAACGCAACCGGCTTTCAATTTGTACGGCTGTTTGCGGCGCTGCATTTCATTTCCGGCGACGTGACGCTGAAGGAGTTCGAGATTGAGCGGGAAGACGTTCTGGACGATATGAAATGGCTTGACGAGCAGGAGACCGCCTTTTGGCAGAAGAACATCCTCGGCGGCGTCATGCCGTCCATGCCCCTGATTTTGTAACGGAAGGAGAACGAATGGGAACGCTTATCAGCGAAAGCACTATGAGTCAGTGCGACATGATCCTGCGTTATATGCAGGATTTTGGAAGCATCTCGCAGGTCGAAGCGGCCAGCGAGTTCGGATGCTACCGCCTGAGCGGGCGGATTTACGACCTCCGGGCGCGCGGCTACGCGATCAAGAGCGATATGGTGACGTGGAAGAACAGGTACGGCAAGACGATTTCATTTGCGTCGTATCGTTTGCTTGACGAACGAGCGGAGTGACCTCATGGGATATTACATTGATTTGACCGGGAATAGATACGGGTCTCTCGTTGTTCAGGGATTTGCTTTTTCTCGAAATGGAGAATCGTTTTGGAACTGTCTTTGCGATTGTGGGAAGCAGAAAACCATAAGGGGGAACAATCTTCGTAGAGGTATATCTAAAACTTGCGGATGCTCGCATAACCAAAGACCGCACCAACAATTAGTTGGCAAGAAATTTGGCCGACTTACCGTAATAAGCGAAATTGGGTCAAGAAACTTTGAAAATTCTAAGCAGGTGGTGTGGGATTGTATCTGTGATTGCGGGAACAAAGTTCAAACAACTACAAATAGGCTGAAATCTGGAAACACGAAGAGCTGCGGCTGTTTGGTTTATGATGTTTCAAGGATGAATCGCACAACGCACGGAATGAGCAAAACAAGAATCAATAACATTTATTTAGGGATGCACGATAGGTGCGAACGAAGAAAGAACTCTATTTATAAACACTACGGCGCTCGCGGGATAAAAGTATGCAGCGAATGGAGCGACGAGCACGGTTTTGAACATTTCCGCGATTGGGCGTTTTCAAATGGTTATTCCGATGATTTGACGCTTGATCGCATAGATGTGAATGGAAACTACTGCCCGGATAATTGTAGGTGGGTTTCTCAAACCGCGCAAAAGAACAACAAGCGCAATACTCTTTGGGTCGAGTATTTAGGGAAAAGGATGTCGCTTGCTGACTTTTCGAGAGAAATCGGCGCACCGTATAACTTCGTGTATCACAGATACCATTCCAAAAACGAAACCATAGATCAGATTGCAGACCAATGGGAAAAGGAAGGAGCGACGGCATGAGCGGAGCAATGACAGAGTTTCGGATCACATCTGATTTGTCGGCCCTGCGGCAGCAGGCGATTGACGCGAATTTTGATGAAGTGCGGGAATGGCTGATCGAAAACCTTGCGCCTTACCGCGATATGGCTGTCACGCCCGATTCGATCCCGGCGGCGAAGTCTTACCGCGCCAACATCCGAAAGGTAAAAGACCGCATCGAGCAGAGCCGGAAGGAGGCGAAGGCCGCGGCGCTTTCGGCTTACAGCGATTTCGAGGGGCGCTGCAAGGGGCTGACCGGACTTTGTGACGAGGCGGCAAACGCCATCGACGCGCAGGTGAAAGCCATCGAAAACGCGGAGGCGGATGCGAAGATCGCGGAGATCCGCGCGGCCTATGACAAGATCGCAGCCGGGGAGCTTTTGGCATTCTGCCCCTGGGATTACGTCTACAACGACAAATGGCGTAACAAGGGAATCGCTGCGGAATACGCAATCGTGGAAATGGAATCCGTTGTACGAAGCACGGAAAATGACCTGTCCGCGATCCGAAGCATGGGCGGCGACGATACGCCCTATCTGCTGGACGTTTACATGCAGACGCACGACCTGAGTTCTGTTATCCGAAAGGCGTCCGATCTGGCGACGCTGAGGAAACAGGAGGCCACCGCGAAAGGCGAAACGGATAACTACCTCGCCAGTTTCGGCGCGGCAGAGAACGAAGAGCGCGTGACCGTAGATTTCCGTGTCATATGCACCAAGACACAGCTTGCGGCGCTGGGCGATTACATGAAACGAAACGGCATCGAATACGGGAGAGTGACCTGAAATGACGCTCTACGAATGCGCGGCGGGCGCACGCCTTCCGTGGCGAAGCACAGACGCGGGGACTCCGGCGATCAATACGCTGCCACAACAGGAGATCGACGTTTGCCTGATGTGCCAGCATCACGCGAACGCCTGCGACCGCTGCGACGGCAGCGGCAATCTGAAACGCGCGGCCCACAGACCGCCCAAGGAATATGACGCGGCGCTTCTGCGCGATATGCTCCGGCTGCGGAAATGCAACGCGGAGATGTGCGCCGCGCTTGGACTGAGCAAAAACACGCTTGCAAAGGCGAAAAAACGAATTTTACAGGAGGAAAGATCGTAATGAAGGCGATGAATACGCTGGCCCATCAGCAGAAGGAAAAGAAATCATTCTCCGCCGTGATCTCCGGCGAGGGCGCGCAGAAGCTGATCCGCGCATCCCTGCGAGACGACGGGGCTGTGAAGCGGTTCACGGGGACGCTGATCTCCGTTGTCAATGCGTCGCAGCAGCTC
>JAZOTG010000126.1:0-5390 GCA_045657505.1 Kiritimatiellia bacterium
GCGGCAGCCTTGGCTGCGTCAGCTTTGAGTTTTTCGGCGGCCTTGTATTCGTCGGCCTTCCTTGCTTCGGCATCGGCGGCGGCGGCCTTTTCACGCATTGCGTCAGCCTCGCTCTTCGCCTGCTCGGCAGCGATCTTCTGCTCCTCGAGTTTTATTTCGGCGGCTTTTCTGTTTTCCTCGGCAGCTTTCGCCTCGCTGATTTTCGCTTTTTCATTGGCAAGCGCCGCGGCCTCCTGCGAGCGCGCCTTCTTTGCCTCCGACTCGGCGAGCGCTTCGGCGCTTTGCGCCGAAGCAACGGCCGCCGCAGCCTCCGACTCCTTTAAAGACATGAATTTAAACGCCGCAAATGAAGCGGCGACAACCGCGGCGCAGGGGAACAAAACTATAAGAGTCTTATTCATTTTGTTTCGTCCTTGGCGGCTTTGGCAGACTCTGAGGCCTCTTCGGACTTGATTGACTTTTCAGCCTTGTCTATTTCGCGCTCGCGAATCTCTTTTGCAAGTTCACGAAGCATATCCTGGCTCTTTTCATCAAGCATCTTTTTCTCAAGCTCTTTCTGCTCTTCAGCCTTGAGCGTATCCTTATGCATCTTTATCCACAACGCGCGCTCCTCTTCAGAAAGCTTCTCAAGCTGCTTGGCACGATTGAGTTTTTCGGCTTCGATTTCGCGACGGACTTTACGCTCCTCATCCTGACGGGCCCACTCGTCCCTGATGCGGCGGAGCTGTTCCTTCTTGGACACACCGTCGGAAAGTTCTGAAGCAGACCAGCCAGCATCATCCCACGGCCGCGTGTCAGAAAGCGTCTTTTTGCGGCGAAACGCCTCTGCCTTGGCCGCATCGGCATCATCAAGAACGTATGGAGTCATGAAAATCAAGAGTTCGGCACGGCTTTCCGTCTGTTCTGTTGAACCGAAGAGCCATTTGCCGATCCAAGGAATGTCTTTGAGAATTGGTATGCCTTTTTCTGCATCGGCAAAATTCTTAGTTGTAAGACCTCCAAGAATAACAGACTGCTTATCCTCAAGGATGATGTCTGAGGTCATCTTACGAGTGACCGAGGTTTCAACATCGGTAGGCTCATACGATGTACCTTTAGGCTGAAGCATAGACTGCTTGGTGCCTAACTGAGAATATTCCTCCTCCACGTTAAGCATGACTGTGCCGTTAGGATTGATTTTCGGTTTAATCTTAAGCGTTATACCCAAATCTTTTGCCGTGTAATTGGGTGAAGGAAGACCGCTTCCCGCATAACTTGACGAAACAGCCGACCAGCCTGTCAAAAACTGATATGACGATGTCGCTTCAATTGTCGCCTCTTTATTATCAACTGTCATAACAATCGGCGAAGCAAGATATTTAGTACGGCTATCAGTCTTGGAGGCCGTTATAATCGCGCTTAAATCGAGTTTCTTCGAATGGACGAAATAATTTATGCCGGCGCCGGCAGGCGTTGAAACAACAGCATCCTTGGCGAGATTCATGGCAGAAGACGAACTTGAAGCAGTGCCGGAGCCTGTAGAAGAGTCGGTCGATGTTGAAGATGACGAGCCAGCCCGCGGCGCACCTGTGCCGCCGCCGCCGGCAAGACCGCTGCTGAAAGCATTACCTTTTTGATTAAGTCCATGAAACCAGTCAATACCTGTTTTAAGCGAATCGCTAAGCGCCACCTCGACAATGACCGTTTCAATCAAAACCTGACTGAGCTTGATATCCATCGACTCGATTATCTTCTCGACCACAGGGACCAATTCCTTCTGCGTCATGACAACAAGGCCGTTGATGCGCTTATCGGCGAGAACGACGGTATTCTCCTTAGTGAGTTCACCAGGCTTTGAATCGCCTGCGCGAGCATTAGCGGTGCTGCGCGCCGCAGGTGAAGCATTCTTACTCGTAAGGTTGGCGCTCTTGCCAGACTTCGCCGCGCGATTTTGGTTGTTTTTAGAGGAGGAAGTTGAAGCGTTACCGATAAGCTCGTTAATCATGTCGCTCACATCTTCAGACTCGGCATATTTAAGACGATAAACCTTTACAACCGTGTCAGGAGTCGTCTCAACATCAAGCTCTTTGATAACCTTATCAAAGAAATCCATATTTGTTTTGGCGGTAACAACGACGAGCTTATTAGAGCGCTCATCAGCCATAATAAGAACTTTTCCGCGAATCATGCCACGATCTGCATCGGAAACACTCGTAACGAGAGACTCCACATTTTGATTCTGTGGCTGCTGAGGCTGGTTGCCATTGGGACCAGTACGCCTAAGGAGCGAGCTACCCGGCGAACGGTTGAAGCCAAAACGCGAATTATTGTGATTGACATTTTTTGCAGCATTGCCGGCCTTCTCCAAGGCTTTCTGTGACTCTTGCACAATCTGCTCAAGAGCAGCCTTTATATCCTGGACAGATGCATTGACAATTTGGCGCACGAAAACGTTTTCATTAACAGGCGTACCAACATCTATTTGACGAGAAACTTCGCGCATTCTATTAATGTTCATGCGAGTGTCGGTAACGAGAATCTTGCCGATACGCTCATAAACAAGCAAAAGCCCCTTCTGCGACTTCAGGCCTTCAAGGGCGGTTTTAGCCTCGTCGACGGGAATATTCTTGAATGTGATGAACATCGAAACGACCTTGCCGTCATCTTCAAGCTCAGCCTCTTCGTCGATAATGAGCGGAATACCTTCCTGACGCACTTTGTCGCGCGGGAGAGCACGCACAAACTTTTCGCCGTAACTCTCCATGTGCACTCCGTTCATTTCGAGCGCTTCTTCAATAACGAAAATCTGCTCTTCCTTGGAAAGCTTCTGACCAGGCGCCGACTGGATTGTAATTGTCACGGAGGGGACGCCCGGATCTTTGAGAACCGTTTTATTGACCAGCTGGGCATATGCCTCGAAAACAATATCGAGGGCGGCATTTTGAAAATTCACATCGGACGGTTTTGCGTCGGTACTCTCTAAAGCGGCAAGCGAGGCCGAAGAGGCGCCCGACGCCGGACCGGACGCAGTCATCAAAGGATTTTTGGGGAGATTGGCGTTGAGGCGAGAGCCTGCACGGTTAAGAAGAGAGGCCTGCGCCTGGACGTCAAGAACACCCAACGAAACGACTGCGATTAGAACTAAAAGTCTGTTGATAATCATATGAAGCATCTACCTTTCGATACACTCACCGTTTGAAAATACATGTCAGCGTCATTGTTCCACTCATAAAGCCTTGTCGCTTGCCAGGCGAAAAACTCAAAGAATTCACATCGAATTTACCTTTGTCGGTATTTTCAAGCTCGTACATGAACTTGACGAGCGATTCCACCGCGCCAGTCCATTTTATATCGACGCTCGTCTCTTGCATATCGCCCGTCAAAACCTCTTCGCCAGGCTTGAGTTCGGAGACAAAAACATGATTGGACGCAGCCAAATCGCCTATCACGCGCATCCATACGGTATCGGCACCCTGCCCTTCGCCGACAACGGGTATAAGGGCAGCCTCCTGATCGTAGCGCTCATTCCAGATATGCTGCTCTGAAATTGTACGCTTCTCGCGCAAGACGGTGGCCTTGGCGTTGTCATAGCGTTTTTTGGCCGCAACGCGGTCTTTCGAACCCAAAAACCACCAGCCGATCGTTAAAGCATAAAGCACGGCGACGCCCAGTGCAATAAAAACGGCTTTTTCCTTTAACGCTTTGGATACCATCAGAAGCTCTCCTCAGGGTCCTTGAAATCGCATTCAATATCAAACGACGCTTTAGAATTGCGCGAAACAATCCCGCGCGGCAGATGAACGAGTTTAAAATACGGCGTCTGCGAATCTTCGTCGTGACCGCTTACATGAGAAAGCGTGACAGACGCAAGAGCATCCTTGAAATCATAAATGCACTGGTGATTGCCGTCATCGGCGACTCCGCTGAAGGAAAGAATATCGCCGCGCCTGAAATTCCAACGCGAAAGCTGCACCCCCTTGGGCAGCGACTCACAGACGACACGCAAACTCTCAAGCGCGCCTAAATCGTGATTGGAAACATTGCGCACCGCCTCCACCTGTTCTTTTTTTTCGTTAACACGGCGGAACATCCTGTTGTGATCTTTGCGGATTTGATTTTGCTTGGCTGTCTGATACTCATAGTAGTACGGAACGCCGAGAACGACAGCAAGCATCGCAGCCCATACCACAGCGGCTCCTGCGACAAATTTGGCGATCTTCTTTTTAAAGCGCTCCTCTTCAAGCACTTCGCGCCACGAATCAGGCAGGAGGTTGAAACTTAACGAATCGACAGAGCGCTCAGCAATACCGTCAACGGGATCGACGCCCGAAACGTCAACCTTTCGGACTGGAGCCATCGATTCCAGCGTAGCGCAGTCGAGATCGCCGGCGACGACAAACTCCGTTAACGGCGAGGGGCCGGACAGCGACTCCGCCTCCAACAGGGAGAGAACCACTTCGCGCTTCAAATCTGCGTTTAACGCAATAGAACGCACGACAAGCGGGCAATCGCCGTCAAAAACAAAAAGTGCAAGCGCGCCGCCAGACGATCTGTAAAAGACGACACGGCGATTGTTGTCGCCCGAAATCGCCAATATGCTCCAGGCGACTCTCAAGAAACCGAGAGCGAGCGAGTCGATGCGCGTAATATTCAGTTTGGCACCGTCCAGGGCCTCGGCGATATCGTCGGCAGAATTTTCGGGAAGCGCCGCCGCAAGAGCCATGCGCCACGACTCAGACTCGCGCACCAACTCGTATGAAACGGTAAGCGGATCGTCCGGGAACGGAGAAATGGATTTAAGCTGTGATGTCAAATACTCGTCAACGCCGCCCTCAATATCGCACGGTATTTTGACAACCTTTACAAGCAAACGCTCAAGAGGCAAAGCCAATACAGCCTCTTTGCCTCTTGCATCTCCGCGCGGGAGCGTCAATTCACCGTTTTCGTATACAGCAATTTTAAAATCGTCAGCCATTAAACAGCAATATGATATATTGAATATTTCTGTAAATTATAGCAAAAATCTCGCTGCATTGCTTTTCAAGTCAAACAATAAGGCTATTCGTACCTTAAGCAATCTATCGGGTTGAGTTTAGAAGCCCTGTATGCCGGATAAAATCCGAAAAACATTCCCACCACTGCAGAAAAAAGGAATGCGCTTATTGTTGAAGGTATCTGAACGAGTATTGGCCACGACTTCCACCAGCCGATGAAATGCGCACCGCCCACTCCGAGCGCCACGCCGAACGCCCCGCCAATTGTCGAAAGCACAACAGCCTCAAGCAGAAACTGGGAGAGGATGTTGCCCGGTGTAGCACCGATAGCCATTCTAAGACCGATTTCTTTAATTCGTTCCGTCACCGAAACAAGCATGATATTCATGATGCCGATGCCGCCGACAAGCAGAGATA
>JAZOTG010000127.1:0-2423 GCA_045657505.1 Kiritimatiellia bacterium
TGGAAAATGCCTGCGGCACAACCTTGCGATCCCCAGATCCTGAACAATTACACCGTCGGGGCGACAAAAGGCTATTATTGAAAGCTGCTCGACAGCGTGGTCAAGATCGTCTTCGTCTATCACCGTGTTAAACGCCACATAAACTTTCTTGCCAGTGCTTCTGGCCATGCGAACCAGATTTTTAAGCTCGTCCCGAGAAAGATTTTTTGCAAAGGCGCGTGCAGAGAATTCGCTCAACGAACAGTAAACGGCATCAGCGCCCGCATTGAACGCGGCGAGCGCCGATTCAAAATCGCCTGCCGGTGAAAGTAACTCTGCTTTCACAGCCCGCTAAAATCCAATGTTGCAAAATAATCGTCAAGCGTCTCGGCTCTGCGAATCTCTTTCACGGACCCGTCCTCTTCAAGAAGCAACTCGGCGCTGCGAAGCTTGCCATTGTATTGGAAGCCCATGGCATGACCATGTGCCCCCGCATCGCAGATTACTACAAGATCGCCTTTTTCCAGCAGGGGCAACAGCCTCTGAACGGCAAACTTGTCGTTGTTCTCGCAAAGCGAACCTGTTACATCATATACGGCCGTTGTACCGCAGTTCTCCTTGCCGGGAACAATTATATGATGATATGCTCCGTAAAGCGCGGGACGCATAAGGTTTGACATGCATGCGTCAAGCCCGGCATAGAGCCTGTAAGTGTTTTTAATGTGCCTTACTCTCGCGACGAGGTACCCGTAAGGCCCTGTAATGGAGCGGCCGCACTCCATGTAAAGTTTAACGGGCTTAAGACCCTTTGCTTCCACAAACTCGACATACGCCTGCCTGATGCCGTCGGAGACGGCTTCAAGACTCATTGCCCTGTCGCCTGGTTTATAGGGAATGCCGATGCCGCCACCTATATTAATAAACTCAAAATCAATTCCGAGACGTTCATGCAATTCGCCGGCAAGCTCAAAGAGCATGCGGGCGGTCTCGACAATATAATCTGCATTGAGCTCGTTCGATGCGACCATTGTATGCAGACCAAAGCGCGTAACGCCCGCAGCCTTCATCGTTGCATAGCAGTCAAAAAGCTGTTCTCTCGTAAAGCCGTACTTGGCCTCCTCGGGCTTGCCAATAATTGCGTTGCCCTCTTTCAGCGGACCGGGATTGTAGCGGCAGCAAAACACACGTTTGGGAAGCTCGCCCTTAACGTCGCCCATGCCGGCGACGGAAGACAAGAAAAACTCCCAATGCGTAATGTCGTCAAAATTGATTATGGCTCCAAGTTCCCAAGCGCGGCGAAACTCCTCTTCGGGAGTATCGTTGGATGTGAACATGATTTCTTCGCCAACATTTCCCACCCGCGCGGCAAGTTCAAGCTCAGCCATGGATGAACAATCAGAGCCGAAACCGAACTTCTTGAGAAACTTCATCAGATACGGATTGGGAGCAGCCTTGACGGCAAAATATTCTTTGAAACCGGCATTCCACGCAAACGCGTCTTTCAGCCGCATGGCATTTTCGCCGATTGCCTTTGCGTCATAAATATGAAACGGGGTGGGCCAGCGCTGCGCAATCTGCTCGAGTTTTTGTTTATCAAACGGAAGTGTTCTCATCTCCGCAATCCAATCGTCAGTGAATCTTAATATAGGTATCGGCTTTTAAACGTGAAATCCACGCCTTGTAGAGGCGCTCCGCCTCAGCAACCTTTACATTATGCTCTATCTCGGCATATACTTCGGCAAACGGACGCACGGCAGCAGGTGTTTCGCCATCTTTGCGGAGCAGAAAACTCCAGCCGTCCATATCAATCCAGTTTGAGATGGCCCCGACCGGCGTTTTTGAAATCTCGTCGCAAACAACCTGACTGAATTCGTCAGACGGCACGATATCCCTCCATGCGCCGCCTTCCTTGGCCTTGACATCGGATGAATATTTTCTGGCTATTTCTGAAAAATCCGTCGTCTTCAGCAGCTTTGTGATTTCTTCCTTCTTCGAAACCTTATCGGGAGACAACAGAATAACAGAAACACTTACTCTCTGCCCGCTTGAATAACGCTTTGCATTCTTGCGATACTCTTCCTTCATCTTGTCTGGAGAGGCGATGATGTTTTTTTCAACCATACTCCAGCGCATAGCGTTGACTATAAGGTCGTCCTTTATGCGTTTGCGCCAGTCTGCCTCCGAAATCTTACGCTCAATAAGCATCGCCTCAAACATGCTGCGATTACCGCCGAACGAATCGTCGACGATCATGCGGATGCGATCCTCCACCACCCATTCCTGCATCGTCATCTTGGAGGCGGAGGCGGCTTTTAATATAAGTTCGCGCTCTACAAGCCTGTTGCGCGCCTCAGCATACTTCGACTCGTCTCGCATGCCGCTGCGTTCCATCTCAGCGAGAACATCGCTGCGCATGATCAACACCGAACCAACAGTTGCCGCCA
>JAZOTG010000128.1:0-2387 GCA_045657505.1 Kiritimatiellia bacterium
CGAAAGGATTCTGAGAAAATGGGAAACGATACTTTTGCCGCGGCGGTCGGCGCCATTGTCGAGAGCCACAAAAAGCTCTACGCACTCCTGCTCGCGGCATTCGAATGCTATAAATCCGGTTCCCTTCTGCCGCGAACAAAGCGCGTAAGCCGCATTCTCGACTGCGAAGCGAACGGCGCACATACGATCCTCGAAAATCTCGCCTCCGCCGCAAAAGCCGAACAGCCGAACGTCAGGCAACAGCAGGACAGCCAAAACCGCTTCTTCATATATCTCAATTCTCCTTAGTAGATGAAACACTTTTTGCCCATAAATCATATCAAAATCTCAGCCTGCTTAACATATCGTTTCAGGACAGAATTTTATATCATATCAAGCCAACCTTTATCATATCAGAACAAACCTTTATCACATCAAGACCGACGTTTGCCTTATACCCTTTCCCTTTGCCTTAACAAAATCACCATTAATATAACCACCCGTTCTAACAAGCCCTGCCTTGTCCTAACAATACTACCCATTGCCTTAAAACCCTTCATCCTCCACAATTTCTACAAACTACCCTCTTCACACACGCTCTCCCCATCTCTTCCATATTTATTCCGCAATGAATTCTCATTTTAAACCGTGAACTATCACCCCGAGCCATCGCGCTACATAAAAATTGGAATACCAATCCTTCATAATTACCGCTTACTCATCCTAACCGACCGTGCAAAATCCAATTCATAAAAGTAAGGTTATCTCAACTCCGCCCTCACCGACTCAATTACCGTTTTATCAACACAATAAATCACTATTCACCCTTCGAAAAGGCATAATCGCACTATTTAAACGACACTTCTCCCGCTGTGATGGCAATATCATCACATCTCAGGTTCACTTCTTCCGCTAACAACTTACGTTTTTGCGCGTCGTCGCTTCTCTTCCCGCCGCTTCGGCGCGTCAAGCATTACCGTCGCCGGCGAGAGCATATGCTCAACCGTCGCAAAAACATGTGCGAATACCGGAGCTTCGTCAGCAAGGATAATTTCAACCACCTTATGTAACGGTTTTGCGAGAAGTTTGGAAGTAGGCTTGGGATCCTTCGTCTCCGTAGCCTGTCTTATGCGTACCGCAAGCGCTTTATAACGCATAAGCGTCTTATACTTCGGCAAAAGTTCCGGCACATTTTCTGTTATCCAACCGCGGATTCCGCCGTTACGACCAACTACATTGCCCTTTTCATCGAATCTCAGGCAATTATCGACATAACATTCAAGATCGTGCATCAATCCGCCCAGTATAATCATCGCTTTTCGAGATGATTTGCGCTCGTTCCATGCATTGAGTAGAACTTCCGGCGTGGGCATAGGCGCTGTCGTGCGGCGACGGTGGATCTTACGACGCTCAACTGCGAGACTGCGGCGGCGCTCCACTTCCTGGGCGTAATAGAACGGGCGGCGAACACGTCGCAAATCGCGCATCAACTCGCGCTTCATCTGGTCTCGCTCGACAGGGTTTGCGATGGAGCGAACTGTATCGCGCATGGCAAGGCCGATATCGACGGCGGTACATGCAGCCAAAATAAACGGATTAAAGGTGGAATCTGTATCTTTTATTGCATTTAGCCGCCTAAACCATTCTTTACTGCTCCACTCTTCGCCAGATCGCAGACGCATGCGTGGACGGTAGGTGTGCTGATCGAGATACTTCCCGGCAAGAGTGCGAGCTTCGCTGTACGTCCATCCGTAACGATAGGCGTAATAATATGCCGAATGTTCATACTTCTTCCGAGCCATAGAACCACCCTCCTTGAGGATCATGCAATCACACTCCTTGCGTGCAGGACAAGAATAGTATACCATAAAATGAGAATTCATTGCGGAATATTTTATATCTGCAAATCTCTCCGACCTCCAACCTTCCAAATCTTCTAAATCTCACTAACTCTAAACTTTCGCAGCTCTAAACTTTCTAAACTCACCAACTCTAAACTTCCTGTTAATAAATGTCATCTTTTCGTTTGGCGCAAGTCCTGATATAACAACGCTCGTCTCGGATGCGCCTGAGGGGAACACACTCTTCCTAACCACAGCGTAAAAACCATTAGACGTAAAGACTCCGATGTGCTGTAAAAGAAATAAGAAGGCGTGTTAAACTTGGAGAATCATACGCTCACGCCGCATCATATCTCGAGCTCGAACTCATTACTCGAACTCTCCCCTTCTCCACCTCTACTCGACTATAACAATCTTCCGCACCCCCTTTATGACTCTTCAAAAAAGCGAATCTTCCGGTCAGAAACGCAGGCGGCAGCCGATGTACCACATCGCCCCGCCGATCGGATAGCCGGGATAATATTCATAATCCGTATCTGTGAAATTTTCTATCGCCGCATACAGTTC
>JAZOTG010000129.1:0-1761 GCA_045657505.1 Kiritimatiellia bacterium
CCTAGCCCTTTGTGCGAGCGCGTATGCACGGCTATTTCGTGCCCACGACGGACAAGTTCGCGCACATCATCCCAGCTGAGCTTGTTTTCCTTGCCTATCCAGTCGGTTACGATTGCAAAAACTCCTTTCCAGCCACGCTTCTCAAGTTCGGGTGCAGCCACAAGCAGATGATCGCGGATATTGTCGTCGAACGTAAGCGAAACAAGCATCGGCCCGGTCGGACGCTGCGGCTCGTCAGGCCCCAATTCCCGAAAACCTTTGACGTAAACACCGCATTCGCGGGCGGTTGCAAGTATTTTCTCCAGCCATTCGGTACGCATGCTGACTTTGTTGGGATTTTCGCAGATATCGTGCGAAAAAAGAACGAACACCTCATCACGCTCCGCCGCGCGCCTGATGCCGCGGCAGATATCGTCGATATCGGTGTGGTAGTACGCGCCGACTCCGACGCCACCCAGCACTCGACGGCGGGAAAGCTCGGCCACCGGGAAAAATGCACGGTCAAACACGGTTATGCTCGTCTTGTTCGACGGCGAATAATAGTCCGTGCGGGACAGTCCGCACCCCGCCCGGAAACGTTTGAAGAAAAATGCGAGCAACGCATCTGTATCCTCATCGCGCCGGTTGTTTGGATAAGCGAAAAATTCCGGATTGATGCCGACGGACGCAAGCGCATTTTTTTGAGGCTTAATCTCCTGTCGGATATACATCGTGCCGCTGACGTTTTTGAAAAACTTTGGAGCATCGCGGTGGCCGCGCGAATGACAGCCGACGGTATGTCCCGCCTCATCTAGCTTTTTAAGGCTGGATAGCGCCTCGGCGTTAAGATCTCCACTCGGGAAGAAAGTGGCCTTGGCGCCATATTTCGCGAAAACCGGCAGAGCTTTCTCCCAGTTTTTCCAGTAGGCGTCGTCAAATGTCAGGCAAAGTATGCCCGCAAACAAAAGAGATATCATACAATTCTTCTTTCTGCTGAAAAGTCGGTTGGGATTTTCTGGCGCGTCTTGCGCTAAAAACAATGTCAATGATTATATCAGATTCAAATAAATCTTATTGATGAGTCTCTTGATACTCCATTTCGAGGAAGTTGTACAATTAAATGAGTCAAATCGGAAAGGCAAGTTGTCGAGGCGGCAAAAGCCTCTTCTAAAGAAGAATGACAGAGAACGGAAGAGGAAGGAAAAGCACAGGAAAGAACGCCCCCATGGAGGCGTCGCGCGAAAAACAACAAAGGCATCGCAACTTACCCGAAGTGCTTTGGACTGATTCTCAAGATTATGGTGCGGATGAAATATCATACACCCCAAAACACCGCTATTTCATAAAACAACCCAATCCACAAGCGAAATTACCACTCTTCTTAGGGTCTCACCCCAGATTCCCTTCTTAACCTCACACCTCAATGAAATTCCAAGAATACGAAAAATCCGAATTGAAATCCAGAATACGAAAACCGCAGGGGCGCATGTCAAAATTTGCGCACAGAGCCTCTGATCCAAATACAGTCAATGTCTTCCAACCGCACACGGCAAGTCGATGCCGATGCGCCGTGAGCATAAATCGCACACCGGCAGACACATAAGATTCAAGTTTTTTCGCCCGTAAAGAGATTGGACAATTATCATAGGAATCTTTTTCATCCTCGGAAAACGCAAACGGCGGAATGTGAGTTGCAAGAATCACGCGACCGCCATATTTCCGGGCCTTCTTAAATTCATTCTGGAGCCAATGTTCGTACGCGACCCGTTCCTCATTCAATTC
>JAZOTG010000130.1:0-9563 GCA_045657505.1 Kiritimatiellia bacterium
AAATTTAGCAATCCATACCGAACCATCTGGCGATGTAACATTAGCCTTAGGCCGCGCGCCACCTAATGAAGAGCCCGGCGCAAATAAATCGCGCACCCAACGTTCTTCTTCGCCTCCATGATCATCCGCATCAATATGCAACGCCGCGGACTCAAGTTTTCGCAATGTCGTCCATGGCGGTGCAGCGTCTTTCGTATCATCCGAAACGAATGGCCCATCCTTATCCAGTTTAAGCCGTAAAGCTCCCTGCCTGGTCGCATCACATACACCAAGAAGAAAATCGCTCTCAGATAATTCGCGCTTCTCATTTCGGCGAATCAGCTTTCGCCCCCAGCGATCAGGCGCCACATCTGAAAGAAAGCCGAAAACACCTCCATTGGAAGGAAACTGGGGACCTCTCACATTGGCAATAGACGGATCGAGTATCGGGTTTTTAGGATTTAAGTATTCCGCTGCGAATTGAAACATATATGTTTCGCGCATACGAACATTCTCGACCTTCAATTCCCCAATATACTTGGAGCCAAGATAAAGATAAATCGTCTTCTTCATAACGCGGCATCTTGAAGATCTCGCCCAAGAACATCGTTCGCGGCAACTGAAGCAATATCATCCTGAAAGCCAAGACATGAAATAACAGCCATATAATTACACATCGAAACATGCGCCGACCCCCGCTCAAGCGAACGCAGCGTCATTAAAGACATATTGGCTCGCTCTGCCATCATTGACGCTGTTATTTTTCGACGCCTTCTGGCTAAACGAAGATTCTCGCCCATTCTCTTAAGAGCTTTCGCCGCCTTTGGATAAAGTACATTCTGCTTTTTCATTATCACTTCCTCCAAGAAAGTGCTAATATTATAGCATATTTAACATCCGCCATCAACACCGATTACTGCTAATTTCCCACGTCAAATTCTCACTTCAAAAACCATCCCCAATCCGCCGCATTCATCCAATTTTCTATCACTTTTCTCCAATGGGGACAATTCCCTTCACTATTTTCAGTCACTCTATTTAATTCTTCTCTCTTATGAATTTTCCGTCTTCTGTCAGCCTACCGAGAAAACGACGATTTTCAAGAATATCTCCAATGGGTCTACCGTCATCATTTTCAACTTCCACACCATCCTCATTTAAAACGTGTAAATGATACTTACCCATGCTCTTAACCCAACCCGTAATTCTACGGGCATTCTCGGGCACTTTAACTAAATAATCATCTACACGCAGCTCAAATACTATGGCTTTATTATACTCTGCTAAAAACGGATGCGCAAGGCTGTACTCGACAGCAAATTCAAGATCGGAAGTCTCACTCGCTATGCTTACTCTTCTCCCATCCTCGTAAGTACCCCATATCGCGTAATTTACGACACCCTTTGCCACATGAGCAAATATCGATCCAAAAAAAAGGAAAGATAGCCCTGCTATACCAGATAAAAATTGCCAGAGCGCTCGCATCCATTTGGCCTCATTAATAGAAATACAAAATGCTATTAAATATACAATAGCCGCCAAAACCTGCACAATAAGCAGCACACCAATAATCACAGTCCCAACCACACCAAGCATCGGCGACAATGCAAATGCCGCGAAGAGCGTAAGCGCAACACAACACCACGTGACAAACGGTCCATTCGCCGTCTCAAAAACAAAACTAGCAATTTTCTTAATCATATACCAAATTATACCACTTTCAAAGCGTAAAATAAAAGCTCAGCACTAACATCTACTTACCATTTTTCACCTTAGAAGCTAAATTTTATCGTTCTTAGGGCCATTGCCACTCTTTATTAGATATTCAGTTACTGACACTATTGATATTTCACAACCATCATGAATTGCAAAATCGGTTTGAGATTGTGTTACAATTACGCCTGAATTTAATCCAAAGCGCTTCGCCGCAGCTACAAGACCATTAAATTCTCTACCGATATTATCATCCGTTAATTCGTAACAAACTTGAACAACCGAGTATGAACCATCATTTTTCTCAACAACAAAATCACACTCACGATCCTTATCATCATAATAATAAGTTAGATCTTTCGCCATTCTTTTTAGATGCCAAAAAAGAACATTCTCCAGTTTATGTCCAAGATTTAAACTTGCACCATGTTCAAAAAGCGATGATAGCGCCGTATCACATACATAGACCTTCTTAGGTGCCAACATTCTGGCCTTTGGAGAAGGCGCAAACTGCTCAATTCTGCATATCAAACAACATTCGGTCAAATGATCAAAATATTCCAAAACTGTTTTTGCGGATTGTACATGTATAGCATCCTTTAAGCGACTCGGTGCAAGCCGTGTACCTATATGCGCGAGTAAATACCCTGCAAGTTGCTTAATAGGAGCCGTATTTCCAATCCTATATCGAACTACAATGTCTCTATAAATAATATCGTTAAAAAGTTCTGTTAGTACTTGCCTATTCTCACTTTCAACATACGCCGGAAACCCTCCAACTCGCAAATAATCCACAAAACTTGCAGCCGTATTCGGCAAATTTTTAAATCTCAAAAATTCAGAATAACTAAACGGATTAAGATGAAAATCAAGATGTCGACCCGTCAATTTTGTACCAAGTTCTCGAGATAACATCTTAGCATTTGATCCAGTAACAAAAACCTGAAGACCTTGATATAGCAACCCATTAACAAAGAGCTCCCACCCATCAATATCCTGAATCTCATCCAAGACCACAGCCTCCGCTTTGCGTTCCAATAAAATCTTTCCAAGAATAAGAAAGTCTTGGGAACTAAAATTCATCAAGCGTAAATCATCAAATAAAACAGACACAACCTTAACCTTAAGACCATGCGCCCATTGTCTAAGCAATGTTGACTTACCTGAGCGACGCACACCCGTCACAATCGTTGCAAAATGCTTTTGAAATGGCAATGCTTTTAAATCATCACGTGGCATACCTAACTCAAGTAATGATTCTTTAGCCTGCTCATCTATTGCATACTCTATTTCAGTGCGTGTCATACTCACTCCTATCATTTTAATACACGCATTATACCATATTTACTCATCAATAGCATATTTATTTTATTGACAAGTAAATAAAAGCGCAGCGTTCGCACCCAAAAATCCTCAATCCGCCGCGCTTATCGCCATTTTCTATCACTTATCACGAACAGGGAGTCCCCCAGGCTATTCATCAATCTTTGATCGACCATCTCCACACGGTGAACGAAAGCGGAATCAGGAGCAAAAACCCCACAAAGGCAAAGAACTTGTTTGGAAAACGGCTTGCGTCAAACGGCTTGCCGGGACGACACTTGTGCGCATGGCAGGCCGTGTCCTCCTCGCCGCAGTACGCCTCGGTTTCGGTAATGCGCCGCCGAATGACCGTGCCGTCGTCGAACCGACGGCAAAGCCACGCGCCGACATGTGCCTTCGCAGCCGTCACCGCGTCAACCGCATAATCCTCCAAAGTCAATCTATGCATTTCATTGTTATGGGTTGTTCGTTCGAAATTCCTACAAGGAGTTTCATGGGTTGTGAACTTCCTGAAGTCAGATTTCATCCCGTTTCTCCTCTCGATTCGCCTCTCACAAGGCCGTGCAACGCAATTTCCTTGAGCGGCGGCCAAGTATCGCGCCGAGGGCGAGGCATGCCGCAATCGGACCCACACCACAAGAAAGAAAATCAAGGGTTAATGCGTTCAGCATAGGGAACGCAAGCAGAAACAGCCCGACGATGCCTGAATACACACTCATGAGTCCGATTCGACCCCTTATGCGCAAATCCGGCCACGCAAACGAAGTGTACGTAAGAAATCCAATTGCAATGGGAACAATGCCGCACAAATACCCCGTCGTAAGCCCAAGTGTCACAAAAAACGCTTGCGCAAGGGACGAAGCCGCAACAAACGCGAAAAAGAGACCAATGAATCTTGCATGTCCAATGCGCCGCTCGGCAGCGGCAAGCGGAATGAAAAGCAGAAATGCGTAAAACAACGCCATTCTGCCCGATGTCTGCACAAACGGGAAAGTAAGCGCGTTCAGCGGTGCTGACAGGTCGAAGCCGTATTTCTCGGCCATGCTCGCGCTGATGTACCAGAAGTCGCGATATCTGGAGTGAAACCATATTGCGTAACTTACTGCATGCAAATCATGAAATTTACAGTATATGCAGACCTGCGCATCTGGCAAGGCAAGTGCCATCAGAATCGTGAAAATCGGCGACACAGGTTTGACCGTCCGCCATAGTGTAGGCGCTCCGATAATGAGACGCGCTATGTCGCGCAAGATGTCCCCAATGTCGAAATCGGCGGGCGAGACTTCCTCCGGGAGGGATTTCAGCAGCGCGTCGGCGTAGCGTTCGCGCGCCTCCGGCGAAGCCTGCGCAACAAGTTCCCGCATGGACCTCTCGCCCGACTTCGGCAGGGGCGGCGCAAGCGTCTCGTATTCACCCTTGTCGCACCAAACGGAAAGACAGCGCCCGCAAACATCTATCTCCAGCTTGTTCTTCCCGTCCCCGACTTTCAAAAGGCTCATGCTACCTCCGCAACCTGGGCATGTGCATCCGGCGTGTTCAGCGGCACGGGCCGAGCGCGTCAACGCGGCTATGCTTCTCACATCCAGCGATTCGCGGAGCACGGGAAGCGTAACGGCGACGCCGCCACAGGATGCGCAACGAAAGCAAACCTTGCCGGTCGGTGTCGAGCTGCGCACGAGCCCGCGTCCGCATCTGGGGCAAATCCCTATCATTTGGCTGATTTCCTTTCTTTGCGTCCTTTGCGGCTAAAACTACTCATTTTTTAGACAGGATTTACAGGATTGACAGGATTAAGAGTGTTGGGATCGCGATAAACTCTGTATTTGTGCTTGTGCTGAAGAGAAGTCGCGCCGAAATTGATCAAGAGTCCATCATCTATTCCAGTCGAATTGAGATAGTTTACTAATTGCGCCTCATGGCAAGCATTCAACGCCGTCACGGCCTTCAATTCCAGTATCAGACGATTCTCTACTATGATGTCTGCACGATAATCGCCAACGAGAACACCCTTGTAGTTTACAGCAATGGGTATCTCTTTTTCAGACTTAAGGCCGAGCGCATCCAACTCTACCATCAAGGCATTTTTATACACCTCTTCCAAATACCCTGCGCCAAAATGACGATGAACGGCCATTGCCGCCCCGATGACTTTATAACATATCTCATCAATATTCATAATCTTGTAAATCCTGTTAATCCTGTCTAAAAAACTTACCGCGTCGCATCTCAGTTTAAGACAAATCCACTCCTTCACGCAGAAAGGCGTGCGACTCGGCGTCTTCGACCACTAGCGAGACCTTTGCCGCGCATCTTAGCACCATCATCAGTTTTTTCATCTTCAGTTTCCTTTCTTTGCGTCCTTTGCGGCTACAATCGCATTTCACATTCGAACATCCTGTTTGCAGCCATCCCCGTCAAAACGAGAACACAAGCAGCTCAACCAGTCGGCAAAACTCCAGACTGAACAATGTCATCAATACCGCCTTCATTGTTGTTTTCTCCTGCTACTACTGTTTAGAATATGCACTTGGTCGTATTTCTCGGGCATTTTGCCCATCTCAACCTTCAAGCCAGGCATCTCAAGCGAAAAGCTATCGCTGCGGATTTCAGGACACTTAATGATTTCGTCCTGTTTGATCCAGATGAGCTTTCCGGCGTCATAGCCGCGGCGGAGGATTTCGTCAAGAATTACGGCCCTCGCATCGTAATCAAGCGATGGCGTGCGCGAGAGAATCCAGAGGTAGTCTGCGCTGCCGCTGCCGACGAGCGTGTATGTGTAGTCTTTGTCGATCAGCATCACGCGGTAGTCGGCGTAGAACGGGCCGAAGAACGAAACGCGCAGGAGTCCGGGCGTGTCTGTCGTCTTGCCCTTCCCGATCGCCGTTTTCGGCTTACCTTTTTTGATTCCAAAGTTAACGACCTTGATCGTGCCGTCCGCATTCTGCGTATAGTTGGCCTTCGCCTGCTCCACGCCGCGCTCGAAGCTGTGGTCGAACCGGGCGATCTCATACCACTCGCCGAGATAGCGGCTCAGGTCAAGCGCCGCCACCGGCGCATTGTCAACTTTCAAAGTGCTCGCGCACCCCGCCGCGAGCGCGAGGGATGAGACGAGGATCATTCGTGCTATTGGTTTCATGGGTTGCTCCTTTCGGTTATTGTTACGTTGGCAGGATTGGCGAGGCAATTGAGAGCAGGCATTTGGCTCTCCAAGAAGCCAGTCACTGTGGAGTGGTAAGCGTCAAGGCCCATTACGTCAATAAAGTCGTTGTGGCCTGCTCCTTCGACCGCGACAAACTGCTTTGGATCTTTGGCAAGGTCGAAAAGCTGTTTGCCGTGCAAGAACGGTATTATTGAGTCGGCGGTGCCGTGAATAGACAAAAGCGGGCAATTTATCCTGTCAATGCGCTCAATGTTGGGGAATGGGTCGATGGACAGAATCCGCCGACCTGTCATGATTCGCGGGGCGGAAAGATATGCCGCTTCAAGGATAAGTGCGCCGACTTTCTTAGTCGCCGCCAATTCAACGGCAGGGCCAGTACCAATCGAAAAACCGATGACGGCGATGTTCTCATGCGCGAAGCCTCGCGTCTCCACAAGCCAGTCGTAGAGGCGGTGGACGTTGCGGTAGCATCCAGCCTCATCCGGCTTCCCGTCCGAAAGGCCGTATCCCGGATAATCCACCGCCGCCACGGTATAGCCGTCAAGCGCAAACATGTCGAAGAAATCGCTTGAACTCGTTATGTCCTCGGCATTGCCGTGGCAGTAGATTATGGCGGCTTTCCCTTTCTGCGGACCGCGAACCACCGCCGCTATCTTGACGCCGTTCGTTCCGATATCCACATAGCCGCGCAAGTCCGCGCCGTAGCCGTCCTTGACCGGATGGAACATAAGACTGTCAACGAACAGCCATGCCGCTACCTGCAGCAAAACAACAAAGAGGATTGATATTCTCAACAACGACATGATCATCTGTTTCATTATCGCACTTCCTTCTTTGTGTTCTTTGTGGCTTAATCTCTCCCCTCTAGCGCGGGAGATGAGACGAGGATCCCCCTACGCATGGCGGAGGAGGACAAGTTGATTCGCGCAAAAAGTTTCATGAGCTCAGTTCCTTTCGGTTTTTTCTTACGATTTTGATACGCCTGATGAATGCTTATTTTGCCGGAAGTCTGAAATAGTCTTCGCGCTCCTGACCTTCGCAATTGAAGAGAAATACAAGTCCCCATCGTATGTGTTCGGAGAATATTGCCTTCGGGACAGTGAACGCGAAGCCGCCCGTGAACGTGACCTTGTAGTGCGGCAAGGCTACCTCGCGCCTGACCATGCGGACTACAAACGCCGCATAGGTGCCTATCACCACCACGGGCGAGACAATAAGAAAGCATTTGAAGGCAAAGGGATTTGTGAAAAGCTGAAAGCTCTTAAGCCCGATTATGAGCCCTATCGCCGCCGTGCACCCCAGAAAGCTTCCGAACAATTTCACAACATCAAAGCCTGGCGTCCTTCTCAGGCGCACTGTACGCTTGCCGCACACGGCAGCTTTCTTCTTGCGCAACGGCCTTGTAAGTTCATTAATGCCGATTAAAAACGCCATTATCCCAGTCAGGAAGAAAAACACAAACATGACTACCGGAAGGACATTGTGCGTCAATAGCGCGAACACCCTGAAAAACATTGGTAAATCAGGATCGTCGACTCCGGCATTATCGGCCACGGTGCCGCAGACGCCGAACACTCCCAACAGGGCAAACATCGCACCAAATATGATAAAGATGAACTTGCCCAAAAGAGATCCCGAAGTCGGCTTTTCTTCCGCGCGAGCGAACAACCTCGCAACCCCGACACGACTACAACAACGCCAAGCACCCAAAATCCGGAAATGATCGTATACACCATCCAGCGGCCGTACGGCTCTGGAATGTCGCGGCGTCCAATCCCGTGGTCACATGAAAACGCCCATGTTAGGACGGCGAGAATGTAGCACCAGACGATTCCGAACAAAAGAAGTGAAGCCTTTTTCATTATTCTCCCGCGACTTTCCTGATCCTGTCAATCCTTTAAATCCTGTCTAAAAACCTTCCCGCGACGACCCGCGCAAACATCATCCGCGTATTCACGGGTTCGTTCCTTTCACTTCAATGGTATGCGGTAGGACGAGGCGACGGAAAGGCCGCTCTTGAATACCACCGTAGCGCGGAAATAGTATCTGAAGGCTGTATGGCAGGTCTCCGCGATTCGCGGCATTTCCAGCGTCACGTTGCCGGACGCGATCTCCAACGAATGCGTAAACTTCTTTAAGTCATTGACTGCACCTGGAGCCTCACCCAGCGTCACCGAACCGCGTCTGCCCCCAGCAGGGCGAGCATAAAGCGCCGTAGCAAACGCAACAGACTTTACCTCTTCCGCGTCGCCTTTGAAGTGGTATTCGAATGTTGCGCGTTCGCCCTCTTTCAGCAACCCACCCGCAAGCCGCACCTCGTAGCTCGGCCGCATGTGTTTCCAGATCAGATAGAAGAAATACACAGTCATCGCAACGCCGATGAGCGGGAAGACTACGCCTACGACAAGAATCGCATCGAATCCCTTTTCGGAATAAGCACGCACGGCATCTACAAACTTCGGAACAAGGCCATAAAATGCGCCAGCATCCCATCCTATGCACCAAACCGCCATGAACGCAAGTCCGCTCGGCAGCATGCGCCGCAGTCTTATCCCATCAATCGGTATCGACCGCTCGTGAGCCTCCCGCGTCTTACCACGCGTCTTGAGCCATTTCACAAGCTGCATCACAGGGCCACCAATGAAGACGCAAGCGAAGAGCGCAAAGAATCCCGCATATATCCAATCGCCCTTGTCCGCATTCGGACGCAACGCCGTCTTAATCGCATCGTAAAGATGCAAGGAGATGAGTGGCACACCAACAGCGATGGCGATTGCCGCAGCCACATAGCACAAGACTTTTACGGCTGGCGGCATCCCATCCGTCGGGGAAAATGTCCAACCGCTCGTACCGCCCCGCTCCAGCTCCCAATCGAAGTCGCTCCGCCACTCTCCGCGACCGGCCAGTTCGTCGAGAAAGACGCGCTCCACCTCGTCCGCGCTAACGCGGCGCGAGCAGTGGTAGAGATAGCCGTTCTTGCCATCGCGGTATTCGAGGTCGAAAAGTCCGTCGCTTTTGCCGCCCACTTCGTCATAGTCGCAGGCAATCTGAACGAAGCGCTCCTCGTCCTCGCCGTCCGACATAATCATGAACTCGCCGCGCCTTGCGTCGTTCCGCACCAACTCGCGCACCAGCTCTTCGGTGGCGACCCGCTCGCCCATCTTCTCCGCTTCAATCTTCATGCTCCCGCTCCTTTCTTGATCCTGTCAATCCTGTAAATCCTGTCTTTTAACTTCTTTGCATAGTCAGGAAGTCATACACCGAAATCTGACGAATGCCTTCATGCATTATCGGTTTTCCATAATCAGCTGTTATCAAAAACTTCGGATAATTATCGCGAATCTCCTTAAAGGGACGCAATTCCCGCTCAAGCGTTTCAGGTGACTTC
>JAZOTG010000131.1:0-7733 GCA_045657505.1 Kiritimatiellia bacterium
GGTCGCAGTAAAGGATTCGGCTTCGTTACCATGCCCGATGCCGCACAGGCTCAGGCAGCTATCGATGCCCTTAACGGACACGAACTCGACGGGCGTACCGTACGTGTCAACGAGTCCCAGCCTAAGCCTCGTGAAGAGCGCCGCGGCGGTTTTGGCGGCGGTCGCGGTGGATTCCGCGGCGGCGATCGCGGTCCTCGTCGTGAGACCCGTTGGTAAGAGATCTTTTTTTTAGATCGCATAAAACGAAAACGCGGACTCCCGTAGCCCGCGTTTTCGTTTTGAATGAACCTTGGAGCGTGTAGCGGCGTTTATACACGCATATGGAAGGAAAGAGGAAATGCATGCGCTAAAAGCAACAGGTGTCAATCGTTCGTTCGGCAAGCAGGTGGTGTTGAATGATTTTTCAATAACATTGAACAAGGGTGAATTTGCCGCGCTGATGGGCCCAAGCGGAAGCGGTAAATCAACTTTCCTTCATATTGCGGCAGGGCTTGTCGGAGCCGACGGCGGCACGGTTGAGGTAGGCGGCACGGATATTCTCTCTCTCGGCGATAGCGCCGCCGCCAAATTCCGGCGTAGACATATTGGAATCGTCTTTCAGGCGTACAATCTGCTGCCGTCCGTAAATGTTATAGACAATATTATGCTTCCCGCTCGTCTTGATCATGCCAGATTGGATCGAGACCGGGCCGCTGAACTGATACGGAAATTGGGGCTTGACGGCATGGAGCGCAAGTTGCCCGATGAGCTTTCCGGCGGCGAGCGCCAGCGTGTTGCCATCGCCCGCGCGCTTTACTCCCGCCCCGATGTCATATTTGCCGACGAGCCGACGGGCAATCTCGATTTGCCGGCATCCCGGTCAATCTGTGAGATTTTTACCGAACTCAATAAGACGGAGGAAAGCGCGATACTGCTCGTGACGCACGATCCTATGGTGGCATCGTGCGCAGAGACGACGCACTTCATCAAAGACGGCAGAATTGTCGCAAGTCACTCTGATTGTCGCGACGCGTCTGTCGTCTCCAGTCGTTATCTCGAAACCTTCGGCAAGTGAGCAGGTGCGTGATGGTATTCAAACTTGTGTTTAAAAGTCTTATGGCCGGCAAGGCGAGGCTGCTTTGTGCGGTGTTCGGGGTCGCATCGGCTGTAGGCGGCATCGTATTTGTAACATCTCTGTCGGAGACCAATTCGGCGCAGGCCCCCGCATTGGCGGAAAGGGCGGTTGCTCCGTGGGCCGCGTGGGAGTTCGATCAGGACATTGCGTTTGGGCGCGCTCGCGGCTCCCGGCAGCAGGAGCGCACTCCTGCGAAGGCAAAAGGCCGCCCCATGCCGATTAAGCCCGATATGCGTATGCAGGTCGTACCGGCAACTATAGACTGGAGGCCGGGCGGTAGAGTGCTTCAAGGTCCGCCCATGCGCGCTTTCATATCTCTTGCATCGCATCAAGTCCCATATTCATCGGCCTCAATCTCTCAGGGGCGCTGGGTAGAATTCGGATCGAGTGAGCCGGAGTTTGTCTGCACGAGAAATACATTGCAGCGTTTTAACAAAGGCGAGGTCGCCGAATTGGGCAGTACAATAAAATTTGTCGGCAGATCCGGCACGATGAACGCCAGAGTCGTGGGATATCTTGACGAGAGGAGACTGCCTCCGGGTTTCCCGTCCGTGTTTGTGAACGACGCAGCGTTCAAACAGTTTTCTGCAGAGAGCAAGGTTGTGCTTTCGCTTTGGAAAAAAAATCCCGGCGGCTCTGTTACAACTCCAAGGTCGGAGTCGGTTGTCTCGTTCTTCAAGGGCGACGAGCAGCGCCGGATGGATTATGCCAGGCCATTGATGCTTGCCGCTGCCGTTTTGACCGCTCTGTCTTTAATGGTTAATTCGTTGCTGTTGTCGGTTGAGTCTGCAAGAAAGTCGCTGTCCATGCTCCGTGCCGTTGGAATGACTCGAGGCTGCGCGGTTTGGTTTGTCATTGACGAGGCGATGATTTCATCGGCTCTTGGCGTACTGCTTGGAATCGGCCTTTCGCTCGCCGCATTGCATATCTATGTGATGTGTCATCCTCTTGTCTTTCCGGCCGGTGCTGCCGTTGATTGCAAGTCGATGCTTATTGCGGTTCTCGGTGTCGTGCCTGTTGCCGTTGCAGCGGTTCTGTTTGCTCTCAAAAGCATTTTGTCGGTTAAACCTCTTGAAGCGGTTTCGCTGCGCCCGCGTTCCCGCAGTATAGGCATGGCTGTTGCCTTCGCATTTGGTTTCGGCGCGTTTGTAGCCGTTGAAGTGTGGGGCTCGAGCCTTATGCGCGGATTTATCCCCTCGCCGGAATGGCCGGACGCAATCGTTTCGCTTCTGCCCGGCGGCACAAGCTCGTTTGATATTGAGAAGCTTCGCAATATAGAGGGCGTCGAGAGGATTAGCGAATTGCTGCCGCTTCAGATTGATCTTAAAAACGAAGAGCCTGAACGCGGGCGACAGGGGGAGCGCTCGTATCGTCCCAACGCGCTTTTGCTCGCATCAGAACGCATGCCGCGGTTTAAATTTGTCGAAGGCGATTATTCTACAAGCGTGAAGGCGCTTTCTGCCGGAGATTCCTGTGTCATATCGCTTATGATGTCGCGTGCCCGCAACTTGCATTGCGGGGATGTCCTTGTCGTGCTTGCAGGCGGTCCGCGCGGTAATAAAACGGAGGTTGCGCTGCCTATTGCCGGTGTCGTTGATGTCAATTGGCACATGGTTACCAGCAGAGGGCTTGTGCGTGGGTTGAACGGCAGCAGCGGTATGACGGACGGCCCGGTGTTTGTTTCGTTCGACACTCTTGAATCGCTTGATTACCGCCCGGCGGCGCATGTCAAGATGACGCATTTGTGGGTTGAGTACGATAAGGATTTCCTTGCCGAGCACGGGGTGTTCCCTGCAGGGCGCAAGGTCGAAGCGTCAATTGCCAAAGCGCTTGGAAACGATCCGTCCTACACTGTGCGTCTTCACGCAAGGGATGAGATAGCCGACGGCACGCTTGCCCACGGTTCAGATATAATTGGTCAG
The DNA here is from genome assembly GCA_045657505.1 of Kiritimatiellia bacterium. Lineage (GTDB taxonomy): Bacteria > Verrucomicrobiota > Kiritimatiellia > RFP12 > UBA1067 > UBA1067. The sequence continues at coordinate 3,037 of JAZOTG010000131.1, forward strand.
GCGGCAAGAGTGCCGTTTGTGTTTCTTGCCATTCTTTCGATCGGATTTGTTGCAATGCTTGTAGCGAGAGCCGAGGCCCATAAACGGGAGTTTGCGGTTTTGAGGGCCGTGGGGGCGACAAAAGCGCAACTGGCGGTATTGTTGACCCGTTCGGCGCTTGCCACCGCTCTTAAGGGTATAGCATTGGCTCTGCCGTTCGGTGCCGCTGCCGGGTGGGCGTTCTCGCACAAGACGGCGTCCGTCTGGCCCGGTATGCCGCATTATTTTGCTGTCCCGTGGCATATAATCTGTGAAGGTGCGCTCGGAGCGGTCGTTTTTGCGCTAATGGCGGCAATTCCCACATCCATCGCCATTATAAAAAAAGAGAACATTTGAATTGCCCGTAATTTCGCGATGAGAAAGCTCGATATACTTTACGAGGACAGGGATGTGATTGTAGTTGACAAGCCGGCAGGGCTGTTGACAACAAATACAAGGCTTGTTGGGCGAAGCGCCCGCGAGGCGCAGCCAACTGCAGAGAACTTTCTCAATACGTATTTGCGCAAGGGGCAGCTTAAAAGCAGCAAACGTGTTTGGCTTGTCCATCGTCTTGACAGAGAGACGAGCGGGGTCATGCTTTTTGCCAAAAGCGAAAAGGTTGCCGAGTATTTCAGGGCGGACTGGAATAATCTGACGGAGAAAACATATATCGCTCGAGTCGAAGGGATAATTGAGGAAGAGTGCGGTGTGTTTGACTCTTATCTCAAGGAGGACGGCGACGGCTACAGGGTGCGTAGCGTTTCAAGAGAAACAACCGGCGCAAAGCGTGCGATAACCGAATGGAAAAGGCTTGCTGTCGCAAAAAGCCATACAGATGTCGAAGTTAAATTGAAAAGCGGGCGTAAAAATCAGATTCGGGTTCATTTTTCGGAAGCGGGATATCCTCTTCTCGGGGACGTGAAATACGGTGCAAACAAGGCCCATAGGCTTTATCTTCATTCTCAAAAACTTGTTTTTAAGCATCCATTTACAGGTAGACCGATGGAGTTTATAAGCGCTTGTCATTGGTGAAAGGCAGTTTAGAGTTGCAGTTTTGGCAGTTTGCTAAGACGGATTGGGAGTCGACTTTTCTTCGGTTATGCGGTTTTTGTATGGTTTTTTGGGGAGTGTCCCCAAGCGTTTCTTTACGTTCTCGGAACTTCCTGCTGCCTGTCAGTGGCCATTCGGGACATTGTTTTCATTCCTTTATTTTATCGACAGTGCCCAGTATTTGGCAAACGGGGTGCAAATAAAAACAGTCTGCCTTTGTTGATAGTGTCCGTTATTATGGCAAACTGCGGAATCTTATAGCCCAGTAATCGGTTAGTCGGATGGGCGGCGTTAGTCCGCACATTCGACTAACCGATTACTATAGCCCAAAACATATTTATTGATTATCTGTGCGTAGTATGATAAAATAAAAATTGCGAAAAGGATTTATATGAAAGAGAGGTGTGAACTTTATGTGTATAAGAGTCAAATCTATATTCATGAAATGTGTCATGACTGCGTTAACCTGCATGGCGGCGGTGCTGACGACACAAGCGTATAACCTTAAACATCGCTGGAGTTTCAACGGCGATTACAGCGATTCTGTCGCGGGCGGGACTGCGAATGGAACGAGTTCGCTCACGTTCAGCGACGGAATGGTCAATTTGCCGGGCGGGGACAGAGGGACATCCTACGTCGATCTTGGCGCGAACGCTTTCTCCGTCGGGTCGGACAACATCACGATCGAAATCTGGGCGCGGCAGAATGAGGCTGTGCATTTTGCCCGCCTCTTCGAATACTACGCCGGCACCGACAAGAACAACGATATCTACATGTCCTGGAGCACCGGTGCCAACTTCACATCCGACAAGATCGAGGTGAAGTCCGGCGGACAAGTGAAGTTCTGGGTTACCAACACGATGCAGCCTTACGCGAAGGGGGCGAAGTATCATATCTCACTGATATTCCGCGCCAACGATGACGGTTCGACGACGGTGAGCTGGGCGAAGCGCAATGCTGTGAGCGGAGTGGTAGAGAAGTCGGATTCTCGTACCATTGAGAACTGGACGCTGTCCGACTTCCACTCGCTCGCCGGTTCGCCGCATCTCTATCTTGGATATTCTCTGTGGGGAGAGGCTGATCCCAAGGCAAGCTATGACGAGGTACGCATCTCCTCCGGTGTCATCGGCGCAGAGCAGCTTGCCGCAAACGCGATCCTCGGACCGGATGTCGCCGTGTCCGCCGGCGCGGACAACGCGACGGGATTCATCATTCCCGCAAACGCGGCCTTCAACTTCCCCGACGGTGTGTACTCCGACAACGCGATGACCGTTTCCGGCACCGTGACGCTCGAATCTGGTGCGAAGATCGTGTTCGACACCGCGAACACGTCAAGCGCATTCATGACATTCTCGGCGGGCGGATATTCGCTCCCCTCAGGCGTCTCCAGCATCCTTGAGATGGTGGAGCTTACCGATTCAACCGGATATGAGGTGTCGCTCAATGGCACAACCATCACTGTGGCGGCCCAGAATAACGCGACATGGACGGGTGAGGCTGGCGACGGCGAATGGCAGACCCCAGGCAACTGGGTGGACGGCAAGGTGCCGGACGCCGGAACCGCCGTCACCATATCCGGCAACGCGGTCAACCTCCGCCTCCCCGTCGGCACGATGTTCGCCTGCGCTTCCCTCTACATCGACGCCTGCACGTTTACGGCGGACTGCGACTGGCGCGGACTCACCGTCACACCGGAGATCAACGCTGCGGCGAACCTTAATGGACACGTCCTCACGCTCAACAACCTTGAGGCGAATGGTAACGCGTCGTTCACAAACACCTCCGAAACGGGCGGTGAGGTGCGCTTCTATGCGGACGGCGATCAGGCGACCGTGACGGAGTCGACGTTTGTGACCGGCATTGAGAACCTGAAAACGGCGGCGAACGCGAAGATCGCAATCGTCCGCACAAACGAGTCTGTGGCGTCCGGCACCCTGAATATCGGAGCCTCCGGACACCATACCGCGTTCCGCGCCGAGGGCGGCACGTTGAATACATCCTCTCACGGAGACGTGGGGATGGCCTCCGGCGGCACGGGGTATCTCGAAGTCAATGGCGGCGTCGTCAATGTGGGTAGCGGTAAGTTGCGCATCGGCAATTCAGGTACAGGCATATGCACGCAGAATGGCGGCGAGGTCAAGGCCAACAACGGCGATGTCGTCGTTGGGTGGAACGGTGGATCAACCGGCACGTACACACTCAACAACGGCGCGCTCAATCCGAAGAGCTGGCTTCATGTCGGATGGTCCGGTACCGGAACGTTCATTCAGAACGGCGGCACCATCACATTGAACAGAAACGGCAACGATCCAGGCAACTAGGTTTGCCTTGCCGAAGGCGCATCTGGAAACGGAACGTACATCATGAACGGCGGATCTCTGGAGGTTGGAACCGGCGGGGGCGGCGGCATCTTCCCCGGGCGCATCGGAACCGGACGCTTTGAGCTTAACGGCGGCACAATCCTCACCCCTGCGATCATTGGATCAGGGAACAACAACGGCACCTTCGTGCTCAATGGCGGTACAATCAAGGTGTCAAAAGACAGTGGTATAGGGAATTCTACCGTATGGCGTTCGGAATACGGAATCTTCACAGGGATCAAGAATCTGATGTTCGGCAGCAGGGCAACGACGCTCGACACGAACGGACACAACACTAAGATTCTGAACTGCACATACATCACGCCGTCGGGCAGTAGCTCGTTCGTCAAGGATGGTGAAGGGAAACTGACTGTGGACACCGTTCCGCCGGTCGATACGCTCACAGTCTTGGGCGGTACGCTTGCAGTCTCGGCGGATGCCGACAACACGGCGATGGCGTGGCTCGCCCACCGTTGGAGCTTCAACGACAGTAGTTATGCCGATTCCGTGGGTGGGTTGACCGCGACGAAGACAGGCTCGCCCACGTTCAGTGACGGAATGATTGTTCTGCCAGGCGGGAACGCAAATTCAGGTAATATTGATCTTGGAGCGAACGCACTATCCGTTGGCACTGACGACGTGGTGATCGAGATATGGGCTCAGCAGAACACAACCTACAATTACGGACGCATCTTCGACTACTATCCAGATCCCGGTACGGACAACAGGAACAACGACTTCTACATGGCCTGGACGGAAGGTACCAATATAGACTCTGACAAGATCGAGGTGAAGTCCGGCGGGCAAGTGAAGTTCGGCGCAAGCAAAACGATGGCACCTTATACGCTGGGAACGAAGTACCATATCTCCATGTCGTTCCACGCCAACGGGGACGGTTCGACGACGGTGAGTTGGGCGAAGCGCAACGTGACGAGCGGTGCGGTCGAGAAGTCCGACTCCCGCACCATCGCGAACTGGACGCTGTCTTCGTTCCACTCGGTGGCCAACGGAACGCCGCATCTTTATCTTGGCCGGTCTCTCTATTCGGTCTACGGAGACAAGGAACCTGGCGCAAGCTACGACGAAGTGCGTGTGTGGAGGGGTGTTCTGAATGATGCGGCTCTGACGCTCAGTGCTCAGAAGGGACCAGACGCAACGGAGGCGGATATCGCAGAGATTATGGCTGCAACAAGTGCGACCGATCCCGTTACTCGTACTCTCGAACTTGGCCCCGGAGCGACACTTGAAATCCCCGCTGGTGCCACATTC
>JAZOTG010000132.1:0-11539 GCA_045657505.1 Kiritimatiellia bacterium
GGAAGACTGGATAGATATACAAGCCGACCCGGTGCATGTCTAGAGGGAGCGAGAGAAGGCGCGCTTGCTGCGCAAGAGCGACTGGTGGCGCGAGCAGCTTCGCCGCGGAGTCTGCCACTACTGCGGCAGGGATGTCGGTGCAGAGGCGCTGACGATGGATCATGTGGTGCCTGTCGCCCGCGGAGGGCGTTCAGTCCGCACCAACTGTGTTCCGTGTTGTAAAGAGTGCAACAACAGCAAGCGAGCTCAGACGCCGGCCGAGCAGATTCTCGCCCGTCTTTTCCCGGAGTAATGTAAAGTCGACCTGATATGGCGGTTTCAATTAATCACGAGATTGAGCTCGGAGGGGACGTGATAGGCGTCGACGAGGCCGGACGCGGGCCTCTTGCCGGTGCGGTGTTTGCCGCAGCCGTGTATGTTCCGGTGAAAAGGGCAGCCGGGCTCCTGTGCGGAGAGTGGAGCGCGATCAACGACTCCAAGAAGCTGAGCGAGAAAAAACGCGAGGCCCTCGCCCGCGTCATAAAGGCGACTCCGGGCTGCGTATGGGCTGTCGCAAGCGCAACGCCCCGCGAGATTGACACCCATAATATTCTGCGTGCCACTCATATCGCAATGCGAAGGGCGGTCGCAGATGTGGCGGGCAGGCTCAATGCATCTGCGGCTTCCGGCTGCCGGGTGCTTGTGGACGGGCTGCGTGTTGACGGTTTTGTCTTCCCGTCAAGCAATCTGGTGAAGGGTGATGCCAAATCACTTCTCGTTGCGGCGGCTTCGATTCTTGCCAAAACAACGCGAGATGCCGACTGCATGCGGATGGATGCCGAGTATCCCGGTTATGGGTTTGCCAAACACAAAGGCTATCCTACGAAGGCGCATTTTGCCGCGCTTGCAAAACTCGGGCCGTGCCCGGAGCACCGCAGAAGTTTTGCGCCCGTTGCGCAGGGCGATCTTTTTCAGGGCATTTAATGAAAGGCATTTGCTTATGGCTTGCAAAGTTATGGGTATAATAAATGTCACCCCCGATTCCTTTTCTGACGGAGGGAAGTACTTTACCGTCGAAGAGGCCGCAAGAAGAGCCCGGAACATGGTTTCGGAGGGCGCCGATATAATAGACATTGGCGCCGAGTCCACGAGGCCCGGCGCAGTTCCGGTTGAATGGGGCGAGGAATGGGAGCGTCTTGGCCCCGTGCTCAATTCGATAAAGGGCATTGGTGCGGTCGTGTCGGTCGATACCTATCATCCCGAGACGGCTTTGAGAGCTCTTGAAGCGGGCGTCGGCATGATAAATTGTGTATATGAGCAGCCTGCGTTTGAGATGCTCAAATTGTGCAGGCGCTTCGGGGCGGAGATTGTACTGCCTGCAAAAGCGGCTGCTGATGCGGCGGCAAAACATTCTTTGAGCGAGGTTCCTTTTTATATCGATCCGATGATCGGCTTCGGAACGACGCGCGAGGAGGATATCGGGCTTTTGCGTTCAATACGTTCGCTTTCGGCACTCGGCAGAGTTCTCGTGGGCGCGAGCCGCAAGCGGATAGTGAAAAAATTGAGCGGCGAGAAGGTTACAGGCAAGAATCTCGGAGGTAATCTGGCGCTGTCAGTCTGGTGCGCAATGAACGGGGCGAGTGTCGTGCGCGTTCATGATGTCAAGGAGACGGTGCAGGCGCTTAAAGTGGTGGAGGCGCTGGGGGTGGATGATGGAGTTTGTCGCAATTGATTTTGAAACGACGGGTTTTGAATTCGGCGGGGCGAACGACCCCTGGCAGCTTGGCGCGGCGGTAGTGCGGGATTTCGAAATAGTCGAAACGCACGAATGGTTTTTCCAGACTCCTCTGACGCCGGATTGCAAGCCGATGATGGAGCAATGGGATTTGTTTTACCCCGTTCTTGCGGGCAGACGGCTTGTCGCGCATAATATTGCCTGCGAGAAGACCATTTTAACGCGTGTTGCCCCGCTTACCAAATGGGGGCCTTGGACAGATACCTTAAAAGTCGCCAAAGCTCGCTATCCCAGGTTGAACGCTTATTCTCTGGGCGAACTTTGCGAGCTTTTCGGCTGCGTCCCGCAGATTGAAAACCGCACATGGCATGACGGGCTTTACGATGCTGTCGCCTGCGCTATGCTTGCATTGCGTCTTGCCGTCAATTGACCATAAAAGATTTTTATGATACATTCAATTCAATATTTATTAATAACAACATAGGAGTATGGTATGAGTTGTAAAAGAACGGATATTGGCTTTACAAGCGTTGCAGCCGTTGCATTGATGGCAATGACGGCCGCGGCAGAGAGCTGGCCTGTAGCGCGCAGTTTCGATCATGAGCATACATACAGAGTCGGATTGCCCATGGGCGGCATCGGCTGCGGCTCAATATCTCTGTCCGGTCGCGGCGAACTTGTGGACTGGGAAATAATGAATCGCCCCAACAAGAGGATGAGCGAAGCCAGCAAGGGTCCGATATCGCGTACGTTCTTCGCGATTCGAGTCAAGGGCAGGAATCATGACACCACAACGATGCTTGCCGGTCCTCTGCATCCCACCGAACTTTATGCCGCAGAGGGCAATTGCGCTCCGCAGAGCGGTCTGCCGCGCTTTCGCAAGGCTGTCTTCGACGGTGCATTCCCCTTTGGAACAGTGCATCTTTCCGACAAAGATCTTCCTGTGAAGGTCGACATCAAGGGCTTTTCTCCGTTCGTCCCTGGAGACAGCGCGGCGAGCTCGCTGCCTGTTGCCTCGCTCGAATATGTCGTTGAGAATTTATCCGACGAGCCGCTTGAGGTGTCTATTGCCGCTTTTGTGCGCAATATCGTAGGCAACGACGGCAATCCCATTGGGTATACCGGCAGAAGGCTGTCGCATACCGGAGGAGAAAACAATAACCATACGGTTGACAAGGAGTCTGCCGCGCTTCGCGGGATTATGTGCTTTTCGGAGGGAGTCGATCCTAAGTCTCCCGCCTATGGCACGTTTGCGCTGAGCACGCCCGACAAGGACGGGGCGATTTCTTCGCGCGAATCCTTCAATCGTAATGCCTGGAGCAATACTGTACTTGACTTCTGGGATGACATTTCCGACGACGGGCAGTTCACGCCGCGCAAAGCCGCTGGCGGCGAGCCGCACGGCGGACTCTGCGTCAAGAAGTCCGTGCCCGCGCGTTCCGTCAAATCGTACCGCTTTGCATTTACCTGGAATTTCCCGAACCGTCCGGCATGGGGCAATACGGGCGTTATTGTAGGCAACTGGTATTCAAAGAATTATGCCGATGCGTGGGATGCGGCTGAAAAAATCATTCCGCAGCTTCCCGAACTCGAAAAGCGCTCGCTTGCGTTTACTAAGAAAATACTTTCTCTCGATGCTCCGCATCATTTGAAGGAGGCGGCCCTTTCAAACCTTTCGGTGCTGAAGTCTCAGACGGTCTTCCGTGTTCCGACGGGGCACTTCCTCGGTTGGGAGGGTGTGTTTGATCATGTAGGCTCCTGCTACGGAAGCTGCACGCACGTTTGGAATTACGAGAACGCGGTGGCCTGCCTCTTCCCCGATCTTTCCCGTTCAATGCGCGATGTCGAGTTCAACTACGCTCGCAATCCTGATGGTTCCATGGCGTTTCGCGTTTCGCTTCCGCTCGGTTCGAAGCCAGGCAGAGCGGTGGCCGCCGACGGTCAGATGGGCTGCATTATGAAGGTTTACCGCGATTGGAAGCTTTGCGGCGACGACAAGTGGCTCGCTTCGCTGTGGCCGCAGGTAAAGAACGTGCTTTCGTTTGCATGGATTCCTGCCGAGAAGTGGACTTGGAACGCCCGCTGGCGCAAGGGCGGCTGGGATGTCGGCAAGAGCGGCCTTATGGACGGCGAGCAGCACAATACCATGGATGTGAATTATTACGGGCCTAATCCGCAGATGGGCTTTTGGTATCTTGGGGCGTTGCGTGCCGCGGAAGAAATGGCAAAGGCAATGAACGACAAGGAGTTTGCCAATGAGTGCCGTGCGATTTACGAAAAGGGTACTCGCCGCATCGATGAGGAGCTTTTCAACGGCGATTACTACGAGCAAAAGATCACTGAAGGCCACGGTGAGCTTCTTTACCAGCTCGGCAAGTGCTGTCTTGTCGACCAACTTGTCGGCCAGCAGATGGCGCATCTTTGGGATCTCGGCGATCTTGCGAAGAAGGAAAACCTCAAAAAGACCTGCCAGTCGATCATGCGTTGGAACTGGCGCAGCGATTTTACGCGTCATTTCAACAATATGCGTACATATATCGCCGGTGACGAGGCAGGTCTTCTTATGGGTGCCTGGCCCCGCGGCCGTCTGAAAGTTCCGTTCCCTTATTTCGGCGAGGTTATGACCGGTTTTGAATATGTTGCCGCTGCCGAAATGATATTCCAGGGCATGGATGAAGATGCTCTCAAGGTGGTCAAGGCGATTCGCGACAGGCACGACGGTCTTAAGCGCAATCCTTTCAGCGAGCCCGAGTGCGGGCATAACTACGCCCGGTCGATGGCAAGCTGGAATTGCCTTATCGCCTGGCTGAAGATGCACGGCGGAAATGTTTCCGACATCATCTATAAATGATGAAATGTAAAAAGACGAAAAGAAGAGCCGCTGAGTAAAGCGGCTCTTCTTTTTGCATAAATTATTGCGAAAAGAAATCTTATTTCACAACAATTACCGAGTTGAATGTTCCCTGGTCGTTAGGGACCGAGTTTTCGTTCTCGGGATCTGCGCACCATGAGCCATCGATAACGAACTTGTACTGGTAGGTGCCAGGAGCGAGCTTTACCGTTGCGGCATAGATGCCATCTTTGGCCTTGTAAGCCATTTTTTTGGCAGTAGGATCCCACTTGTTGAAGTCACCAGCGAGATAGACGGCTTTCCCTTTTTCGGAGTGAACCGTGAACATCACTGTCTTGGCTGCAGGCTTTGCCGTCTTTTTGACGGCCGGCTTGGCAGTCTTTTTGGCGACTACTTTGTTTGAAGCGCACTTCTTGGATGTAATCTTCATTTTTAGACTCCTTATTGATGTTGACTGCCAAAGTGACTTATCAGCAGTGAACGTGCGTATAGTATCTCACTTTTTTTACTAATGTCAATGTTTTTTCTTTAACTTTTTGATATAATCATAGCTTATGAAGGAGCATATAAAAGATAATATTTTAAAGACGGTTACAACGGTAATTATTTTGCTTGTACTGTTTGTTGGAATTGTCAAGTGGGTGCCCGTTCTCAACAATCTTGAAAATCTCAAAAAGAAAGATGCCGCTTTGGATGCCGAGATTGCAGCCGTCAATTTGGAGAGTTCCGAATATAGCGAACGCGTCCGTCGTTTTCAGTCAAGTTCTGAGCAGGTTGAATCGATTGCAAGGCGCGATCACCGGGTTTATCCCGGCGAAGTGGTCTTTGTTTTTCCTGAAAAGAATTCCAAGTAATGCTCGCTGGAGTTTTCAAGCAAATCCTCGGTTTTCTTCTGCTGCCGCTCTGTTTTGCAATGGGGCGCTCGGCTTTTTTGGTTATAACGCTTTTGCAGGCTCCTGTTATGGAATGCGTCGCCTTGATTTGCGGGGTGGCTGCGTTTGTCTTTATCTGGATATATCTGCCCCGCCCCGTGCGCATGTATGTGCTGGGGCACGAATTGACACATGCTCTCTGGGGGCTTCTTTTTTTCGCCCGTCCGTCAAAATTGCGCGTTAGAAAGAACGGCGGCAGCGTCAATCTGACAAAAACCAATTTTCTGATAACACTTTCGCCGTATTTTTTTCCGTTTTATACGTTTGTGCTGATTGTTCTTGCCGCATTGACGAAGCTGGCTGTCACGCCGCTGCCGCTCGTTCCTTTATGGCTGTTTTTACTTGGAATGTCCTGGGCGTTTCATGTTTTATTTACATTTGATTCGCTTTCCTGTTTCCAGCCGGATATTGCCGAATACGGCCGTGTGCTGTCGTGGGCGTTTATTTTCACAGCCAATGTCGCAGTTGTTCTTCTGGCGCTTGCGTCGGCCGGCTCCGTATCGTTAGGCGAAGTGGTTGCTACGGTCTGTTCATGCTCGGCAGACGCCTATGTGTGGGTATATTCTGTTTTTCGCGAGGCCGTCATTCAATTACGCCAGTAGGGGGTACAAATGCATTCTCAACTTATTGAAGGTTTACCGTTTCAGACATTTGGTCTCTGCATCGCCATCGGTGTGCTGATGGCATGGAAACTTGCCGAGCATCTTTGGCGTGACATCGAGATTGGCAATCTGATTTTTCTTCTGCTCATCTCAGGCCTTGTCGGTGCGAGGCTCACACATGTAATCGAGTTTTTCAAAGAAGACGGTTTTGACGTCAATCCCCTGTCGGCGCTTAAGATATGGCAGGGCGGCCTTGTCTTTTACGGAGGTTTGATTGCCGGGGCCGTTTCATTTACATTGTGGTGCCTTGTAAAGCGCAGGGATTTTCTGAAGATAGCCGACGTGCTTTGCGTTGTTATACCGCTTGCTCACGCCTTTGGCCGCATTGGATGCTTTTTCCACGGCTGCTGCTGGGGCAAGGTTTCCGATTCGGTTTTTGCGGTGCGTTTCCCTGCTCATTCTCCGGTGTGGGCGTTTCGCCGCGCTTCGGATTTTTCAACGCATTCGCTTCCTGTTCTGCCTACGCAGCTTTTCGAGGCGGCGGCGCTTCTGCTGCTTTTTGCCGTCCTTCTCCTGATATACAGGAGGGTGAGGGCATATACGGCGGCGGTTTACATGATGGGATATTCTCTCATCCGCTTCGGCATCGAATTCCTGCGGGATGATAAGCGTCCCGAAATGTTCGGGCTGTCAAGCGCTCAGCTCGTTTCGCTTGTTTTGTTTTGCTTCGGATGTTTGTTTATGTTATGGTCGTACTTGAAAAATGGCAAATCTGCACATAATAATAAATGAGGACGATTTCCTCGTCGGCGAGACGGCCAGAAAGCTCCTTGCAGGCGTTGAGGGGCTTGAGGTTATCGACTCGAATCTCTCAACGAATGCCGAACAGCAGCTGCGCGATATAGCTGCTGCCGACGAGAGCTATTCCACGCCGCCGTTTCTCGAGCCTACAAAGGCGACATGGTGGAAGAATGTGAATTTTCTTCCGCAAAGAGGCGCCAACTGCTGCAGCGAAGAAGTGAAGGCCTCTCTCGAGCGCTTTGCCCGTAAAATTGCCTCCGCCGCGTTGCCCGACAATCAGGTGTTTATTCTTTCGGGTGCAAAACTTCTCAACACGTCAACCTTTGCCAAGACTCTAAAAAATGTCGCCGCCATAAAGGAATTTTCGGAGGTGAAGCCGTGGGAACGTGCGCGGGCGGCGGCGGCAACGGCGGAGTCGTTTGCAAAGGATGAAGGTTTTTCGTTTGCCCGCGGTGCGGCCGACAGGTTTGTGTCGATAGTCGGCTTCGATACGCGCACGCTGATGAGCGAAGTGAAAAAACTGCGGGACTATATCGGTAAAGACGGGGCGACGGCTGAAATTTCTGACGTGGACGCTATAGCAAGCCGCGATTTGTCGGCCGAACCGGAAATCTGGAGCATAACAGACGCTCTTGGAGAGAGAAGCGTCTCGAAACTCTGGGACGCCCTTGTTAAATTCGAGGATGACAGCGGCTTTCCCATAGTGGTCACGTCGGTGGCGGAAAAGTTCTTCAGGACGCAGATCGAGTTGAATGACGCGTGTGCCGGAGGCAGGAGGGAAGAAGCCGTTGCCGGCATGTCTCCATATGCGGCAAATAAGAATCTGGCCTTTGCCGCAAACTGGACGCTTCCTGAACTGCGTGCCGCAAGAGCGCGCCTTATAGCATTGAGAGAGCGCGCGGTATCGTCATCGTCGGGGGTTGGTGTTCTTGTAACGACAGAGCTATTGCGCATCTGCGCTCCAAGGAAAGGATCGGCAAGGTGAAACACCAGTTTCTCAATCTCTCGCAGGCGGCGGAGCACATCCAGATTGACGCCAATGAACTCAAGCATGTGGCGCAGCGGGGCGAAATAGATGCCACCGTACGTTCGGGCGAGTGGTTTTTCGACCATGCCTCGCTTGACGAATGGGCGCAGCGCAATCTGCTTGCCGAAAACAAAAAGTCGCTTGCCGTCCAGAACAGGGCGTTTGCCGAAAAACGGCGCCGCGCAAAGATGGGGGCGTTGAATGTAAGCGAACTGTTCTGCCCCGAAGCCGTCGATCTTTGCATAACGGCAAAGGCCAAAGCGGGGATTATCAGAGATATGGCCGAGCTGGCCTCCCGTTCCGGACTTGTCTACGACACTTCCGCGCTGTTCAAGGAGCTGTCCGACCGCGAACAGGCGGCTTCCACCGCAGTAGGCGCAGGAGCGGCGTTTCTCCATCCGCGTTTTCACGACCCATATCTTTTCGAAGACAGTTTTCTCGCGTACGGGCGCAGCGCGAATCCCGTTTTCTTTGGCGCGCCCGACGGGGCGGGCACGCGTCACTTCTTTCTTGTCTGTTCAACCGATCACGATCTTCATCTTCAGATTCTCGCTCGACTTGCCATTCTGTCGCACGGCACCGATCTGCTTGAGCGCCTTGACGGGGCTGACAGCGTCGAAGCCGTCATAGAGGCCATACGCGAATGCGAGGCGGAGTATTCAAAATGAAAAAGTATCTTTTTTTTGACCTTGACGGAACGCTTGCCGACACTGACGGCGATATCCGCGCATCATGGAAGGCGGCGCTTGCCGATTTGAATGTGGAATGCCCGCGTTTTGACGCCGAATTCGTCGCAGGCCCTCCGCTGGAGGATATGGCGCGGCGCATGATGCCGGAAATATACACCGATTCTCTCGGTCTGCAGATACGGGAGCGCTTCGGCTTCCATTACGATAATGACGGTTTTCCGAATACATTTGAATATCCCGGAGTCCTTGACGTCGTGCGTAGGCTTAAGGATAAGGGTGCCCGCGTTTTTATAGTAACAAACAAGCGTTATGCCGGAGCGCATGCGATGATGTTGAAGTTCGGATGGGACGGCGTCTTCGAAAAGCTCTATTCGGGCGATATGCACGATTCCAATCCCGATATCGGCCGAATGAACAAAACGCGCCTTATATCTTTTGTCATGCGCGAAATTTCGGCTTCTCCGCAGGAGTGCGTAATGATTGGCGATACGCTAAACGATTTTGCCGCCGCACTCGGCAACGGCGTCGATTCGGTGGCCGTGGGCTGGGGGTACGGCAGCGCCGGTGACAGCGCAACGGCAACGGCGAGAGTGTGCGATGCCGCCGAACTCGAGGAAGTGCTGGGGGCGATGCTGAAATGAGCGGTTTTGTACATCTGCATCTTCATACCACGTACTCGCTTCTTGACGGGCAGTGCCAGATTGTGCCGCTTGTCAAGAAGGCCCGGCAACTCGGCATGAAGGCCTTGGCCGTGACCGACCACGGCAACCTTTTTGCCCTGAAATCTTTTTATGACGAGTGCCGTTCAAAGGCGGCGAAGACATACGGGGAGTTCGCCTCCTCCACGATAAAGCCCATTCTCGGATGCGAGGCGTACGTGACTTCGACAGGAGACCGTCTAAGCCGCGACAAAAACGAGAAGCGCCACCATTTGTGCCTCCATGCGAAAAACCTTACGGGCTACCACAATCTCGTAAAACTTATTTCGACGGCGCATATAGACGGGTTCTACCATAACGCCCGTATCGACCATTCGCTGCTTGAGAAATATCACGAGGGTCTGCACTGCTCTTCGGCATGTATCGCCGGCGAGGTTTCATATGCCATTAAAAACGGCGACATGGCTGAAGCCGAGCGCATCGCCAGGTGGTATAAAGACTTGTTCGGCGACGACTATTCGCTTGAAGTGATGCTTCACAATTCGACAAAGTTCGGAGCCGACATCCCGATCGAAACGCGCAACGACTTCCGAGCTCTTTACGAAACCCAGAAAAAGGTTGTAAAGGGTATGCTTGAGCTCGGCAAAAAGCTGGACATCAGGGTCATCGCTACAAATGATGTTCATTTTCTTGAAAAGGACGACGACGATTCGCACGATGTTCTGCTGGCTCTTTCGACCGGGGCGAAACTGAGCGACGCCAAGAGAATGATTTACACGGGCGAGGAGTGGTTCAAGTCCGAAGAGGACATGCGCAGGCTTTTTGCCGAAAATCCAGAGCTTATAGACAATACTCTCGAAGTGGCCGAACGCATAGAGGAGTACGGTCTCAATTCCGACCCTATAATGCCGAAATTCGACATTCCGCTCAGTTTTGGAACAGAGGAGGATGTCAGGGCGAAATACGATGAAGAGGCGCTCGCGGCAATTTATCCTGAAGGCAGAGTTGAAAAGCTCGGCGGGTATGAAAAGGTCGTGAGAATACAGTTCGAGGCTGAATATCTCGCATTTCTTGTGTGGGCGGGCGCCGAAAAAAGATGGGGTGAAAATCTTCCGCCCGAAACCAGGGAACGGCTGCAGTTCGAACTTGATACAATCAGAACAATGGGATTTCCCGGTTACTTTCTCATTGTTCACGACTATATTCGCGCCGCGCGCGAGGAGTGCGGCGTATGGGTGGGCCCGGGCAGAGGCTCCGCCGCGGGTTCGGCCGTCGCATACGCGCTCGGGATCACTAACGTCGATCCGATCAAGTACGATTTGCTGTTTGAACGTTTTCTCAACCCCGATAGAATATCCATGCCCGATATCGACGTGGACTTCGATGATGCGGGGCGCGAACTCGTCCTTGATTATGTGACGCGCAAGTACGGCGCCGACCACGTGGCGCACATCGTCACATTTGGGCAGATGGCCGCAAAATCTGCAATCAAGGATGTCGGCCGCGTTATGGGTTATTCTCTTACCGAAACGAACAAACTGGCCTCGTATGTCCCCGATACTCCCAAGATAACGTTCAGCAAGGCCCGCAAGGAGTCGCCCGATCTCGAAGCGGCTTTCAATTCGGGCGACGGGACGGTGCACAAACTGATGGAGCGCGCCGAGCGTCTTGAAGGGTCTATCCGTCAGCCCGGCGTGCATGCCTGCGGCGTTATCATCTCAAGAGATCCGCTTATTGAAACGCTCCCCGTGATGCCTACGCCTGACAAGGCGGGGTCAAAGCCTTCCGACGCTTCAGGAGGCGAGAAACTTTTGACGACGCAGTACGACGGCCATTTTGTAGAGCCGGTGGGTCTTCTTAAAATGGACTTTCTCGGGCTTAAGACGCTTACTGTCGAAAAGGAATGCGTCAAACTGCTCGGAGCCGACAATCCGCGCGTTCCGGAGGCGATAAGGGACGAGTCGGGTTTTCTCGATCCCGATAAAATCCCGGACGATGACAAGTTGACATACGAGCTTTTCGGCCGTGGCGAAACCACGGGGCTTTTCCAGTTCGAATCGGACGGAATGAAAAAGTATCTGGAGGCCTTGAAGCCTGAACGTCTGACCGATCTTGTTGCAATGAACGCCCTCTACCGTCCGGGCCCCATGGCATACATTCCCGATTTCATCGATCGCAAGCAGGGCCGTCAGGATGTTGTGTACGACCACCCTGAAATGGAGCCGCGCCTTAAGGATACGTACGGCATCACGGTCTATCAGGAA
>JAZOTG010000133.1:0-4485 GCA_045657505.1 Kiritimatiellia bacterium
TCGGCCGTGAAAACACGCTCGCTCGCCTTGCTGCCGCAGCGGAGAAATACGCGCTGTGAAAACTCTTCTCGTGGGTTATAAGGCCGTCGACTTGTTTGAGCGCGGCAAACACGGTAAAAAATTTACCGCCAAATGGATTGACGAGCAGTGTGTCTGCCATACTCTCGACATCTATCATCGTCATGCCATTGAGAAGACGCATCATATAAAGACTGTATGTTCTGCCCATTTGCCGCAGGGTCCTTGGGATCTTATCAAATTCAAGACGGGGCCGAAGCTTATGAGCGGAGAACTCGCTTTGGATCTGCTTCAGGAGATTCATCTTTTGAAGCCTGCCCGTTTTGAGCTTGATTATGTAGGTAAAGAGCGCGATAAGAACGAGCTTCTCGCTAAAATACGCGCCGATCCCGGCAGAGTGCGCGATTTCTCGTCTAAATGGCCAGCAAGTGTTCCTTCGGGCGACAAACTTATGTTTACGAGCGTGCCGGGATGCTTCTGCCACAGACGTCTTGACGAGGGCGGCCTTGCTCTTGCCGAGGTGGTTTCCCGCGAACTCTCAAGCTCCAATCTCAGCGCTCCTCGCGTGCTTGATATGGGGTGCGGTTGCGGTCTTGTCGGTTTTTTGATCAAGAGTGTCGTTAAGGACGCTTCGCTTGTTATGGTAGATTCTCATGCCCGCGCGGTCGAAGCGGCAAACATTAATTCAGCGAATTTTTCGATGCCCTCCGAGGTGATTCTTGCTGACAACGGTGTGCCTGCGCGCATGGACGGCACGTTTGACGTGTTTGCGGGCAATCCGCCGTATTATTCAGACTACCGCATTGCAGAGGTGTTTCTGGAGACGGCCAGGCGCGCACTCAAGCCCGGCGGCGTATGCTACAGCGTCGTAAAGAACGATGCGGGCCTCAAGCCTGTTCAAGAGCGGTATTTTCAGGCGGTTGATGTGATTCGCCGCCGCGGCTACTGCGTTTTGAAGTCTGTGAAGTGACTACTGCCCGCCGGGTGCGGCGATGATTTTGAAAAATCTGTCACCGTCGTTTTTGAGGTGCCATGATTTCAGGTCGCTGCTTCCCATTACG
Organism: Kiritimatiellia bacterium; assembly: GCA_045657505.1. Taxonomy (GTDB): domain Bacteria; phylum Verrucomicrobiota; class Kiritimatiellia; order RFP12; family UBA1067; genus UBA1067. The sequence goes on from JAZOTG010000133.1 coordinate 1,080, forward strand.
GAGTAGTTCCACAATATTTTGTTTTCGGGAACAGCCCCTATATGAGGTTTGGCATTTTTATCGAACGATATTGTCGCTTTAAGACTTGTGTACTCAGGGTTGTACGGGTCGACGCCTCTGTAGAATGATTCTGCGATTGACAGCCCGTTCTCGCCGAGGCTTTCCGCATAGGCGTTGTATGAGCCGTAAAACCATTCCGGGAGGCAGTCTTGCGACTTTTGCGATGCGCACAGGCGAAGCCATGGATAAGGAATCGGTTTTTCAGTTTTTGTCGTTGAATTTTCAGATCGCGGTTTCGTGTACACCTTGCAGCAGGCATACATTCCGCTGCGTGATATATCGCTCCATGCGTTGTATATCGAGGCGCGCGCGTAGGACAAACCTTCCTGCGCTGTCACGGATGTCACATACGGCGCGCCGCCGGTGAATGTCTGGTTTGCGCATATGGCAACCGGATAGCGCGTGCCTGGTGATGTGATCTGCACTTGAATGAGAAATTTTTGACCTTTAGACACCTTGACGTCGTTGTCAAAGGGAATCGCCTCGTATCCGGCATCGCTGCATACACCCGACTTGATTTTCGTCGATGAGCTGCAGCTGAACTGTCCATTTGCGCCCATCTGCGGATCGAGAAGCAGATAGGCCGTGTATGATGTGTTCGCGGCAAGTGCATAAAAACCGAATGCCGTCAGTGTTTCGTCCTCAACGGCGGTGTACACATTGGCGAATGACGCCGAATTTGAATTGAACCCGTTCTGCTGTATGAAACCGAATCTGTCGTGCTGGTAGAGCCTGCCGTATTCATCGTCATATGACAGCTTGTCGTATGCGGTAAACCCGTGAAATCCGAGTGATGTATCGTAATATGAAATGTATATGTAGCCGCGCTCGCCTGATTCGGGCCCCCAGCTGTTTTTGATTATGAACGCCCCGTCGCCTGCCGGAGGGACGGAAAATTTCGATGCAGGGTATTCGTCGTCCCAGCCGACGAGCGTGACGGCATGGTTGGCCGCTGTCGGACCGTTGTAGTGGTATGATGAATTTGAAGCGAATGCTCCGGAGTGGAAGTAACTCGTGCTCAGCGGCCCGTATGCGAGTACGGCTTTTTTGATTGCCGTTAAATCCGCCTGCAGCTGATAACGGTTGGAGACGGATGTGCGAGATGGGACAAAAACTATTTTCTTTACAGTGCGCACGGCTTTTTCCGTCCTGCTTTTGCCGGGCGCAGGGTATGGGTCGAGGCGCTCTGCAACCGGTGCATCACCGCGCAGAATGACAGCCGCCGACATGTTGTCGTTGCCGCCGTCGTTGAATGAGAAACCGAAGCCGTGGGTGTTGACAAGGTTGTTCTCTGATAAATCGGTAACTTTGTTTTCCGTTTTGTTGATCAGGTATTCAAGACAGGCCATTGCCGAGAATGCCCAGCATGTCCCATGCGGGAGCTGGTTTTTTACGGGAGTAAGAAATGTTTTGCCGTTTCCGTCAATGTCGCGCAGGTCGTATTTTGAAGGCAGGGCTGACTTTGTGCGCAGGAAGCCCGGGCTTGCGGCAGGTGAGTTGGTCAGATGCAGCAGCCTTGCGGGAGGCGGTATGAACGCGGCAAACAGATCGAATGCTGCGACTGCGGATGCGAAAATGGCTGTAAGAACTTTCAAATTCATTGCAGTGAGTATATCATAGACACCGGCTTTTAGGGAGGCTTTAACCTATCAGGCTGTTTCAGCGGTGCTTATTCCGCCGTGCCGCATCGGGTTTATTGCATTGATGGTGCAATGTTTTTTTATGCTGTGCGGGTTGACATCAAGAAGTTAGTTTTGGTAAACTTTGCCTCAACTAACAAGGAATGGGATTCATATAAATGACACTCGACCAGTTAAAGAAAGGACAGATTGCCGAGATAACCGGATATAAAATCGGCAATGCTGCGTACCGTGCGAAACTTCTTGCGCTTGGCATGACCCGCGGTGTTAAGGTGAAAATTTTGAATGTTGCTCCTCTTGGCGATCCTTTTGAACTTGCCGTCCGCGGGTTTCATTTGTCTCTGCGCCGTGACGAGGTAGGCGTGGTCAAGGTCAATGTTCTCAGCAAGGAGTGATACGATGAAGACTATCGGTCTTATTGGCAATCCCAATTGCGGCAAAACCACAATATTCAATGCCCTTACCGGTTCACGCCAGCATATCGGCAATTGGCCAGGCGTTACGGTCGAAAAGAAAGAGGGCGATTTTATCCTAAACAAATGCGGGGCTGCAAAACTCGTAGATCTTCCAGGCATTTATTCACTGACAGCCGCAAGCGAGGATGAGAAAGCAAGCCTCGAATATGTTCTTTCAGGCGAGGCCGATCTATATATAAACATAATAGACGCCACGTCAATTGAGCGAAATCTCTATCTGACATTGCTGATGTGCGAGCTTAAAACACCCATGGTGATTGTTCTTACCATGATGGATGTTGCAAAGCAGCGCAGAACAATGATAGACATAGAGCATCTTTCGAAGCATCTTGGCGTCCCTGTGGTCGGAATTAATGCCACAGACGCGCGCGATGTTGCAAAGCTGCGCGAAGTTCTTGATGCGGCTCTCGCCAACCCGAAAGTGCCGCGGGTGCACGTTGAATTTCCGAACGAGCTTGAGCAGGAGATAGATATTCTCGCGTCGGCATCTGTCAAAACGGCGGAGCATTACAAGGTCGATCCGCGCTGGGTAGCATTGAAGGCCATCGAGGGCGATCCTCTAATACGTAAACAGCTTGAGCGTCATCGCGACATGGCTCCCGAGGTTATCGACGGCGCCGTTAAGCGTTGCACCGATGTGCTCGGCGATCCTCCCGACGTGGTTCTCGCCGAAGCGCGCTACGGTATTATTGCCGGTCTTGTGAAAGATGTCGTGCGCACAGTTGCCGACAAGGCCTTTCTGTCGGAGAAAATCGACAAATTCGTAATAAACCGTTTTCTCGGAATACCGATATTTCTTTCAATGATGTATCTTGTATTCTGGATTACGCAGATAGTCGGCGGCGCTTTCATTGATTTTTTTGATATTGCCGGCGATACTCTTTTTGTGAGCGGCACGGCGAATCTGCTCGGCATGGTCAATGCGCCGTCATGGCTCATCGCTCTTATCTCCAACGGTGTGGGATCGGCTTTGCAGACGGTTGCAACATTTCTTCCTCCCGTAGGTTTTATGTTTCTTTGCCTGTCTGTGCTGGAAGACTCGGGCTATATGGCGCGCGCCGCGTTTGTCATGGACCGTTTCATGCGCTGGATAGGGCTGCCCGGTAAAAGCTTTGTGCCTATGCTTGTCGGTTTCGGCTGTTCCGTGCCGGCCATTATGGCTACACGCACGCTCGAGTCGAAGCGCGACCGGTTTTTAACTGTGTTTATGACGCCGTTTATGAGCTGCGG
>JAZOTG010000134.1:0-1988 GCA_045657505.1 Kiritimatiellia bacterium
AGTACGCCGACAAGAGCCGCGGCGTCGCCTTCGAGGCGATGGGCGACAATTACGATCTTCCGAACGAGGAGGCGTATCTGGAAACGTGCGCGGCGATCGCGAACGCGCTTTGGAATCAGCGTATGTTTCTGATGAGCGGGGATGCGAAGTATATCGATGTTTTAGAGCGTGTGATCTATAACGGATTTTTAAGCGGCATTTCGCTTAAGGGCGATGAGTTCTTTTATCCCAATCCTCTTGCTTCGAAGGGCGGCTATAAGCGCTCCAAATGGTTCAGCACATCCTGCTGCCCGGTGAACATAGCCCGGTTCATTCCTCAGATTCCGCAGTTCGCGTATGCGACGAAGGATGATTCGGCGTATGTGAATCTTTTTATTGAAAGCGAAGCGAAATTGAAACTTAAGTCCGGCGAAATCAAACTCTCTCAGAAGACGGAGTATCCCTGGGACGGCACCGTCAAGATAACCGTCGACGATATAACTCAACTTTCAGCTCTTAACTTTAAACTAAATATCCGCGTTCCCGGATGGTGTACGGGGCGTCCTGTGCCGAGCGATCTCTATGTGCAGACAGATCCCGGGACACTGAAGGACTTCGTATTAAAGATCAATGGCGAGCCGATTGTGTTTTCTCCGTATAATGGGTATTGCCAGGTCGAGCGTAATTGGAAGAAGGGTGATGTTATTGAAGTTGAGATGAACATGCCGGTCAGGCGCATCAAGGCGCATGATGCCGTAAAAGCGAATCGCGGTAGGCTGGCGGTGGAGCGCGGACCTGTTGTCTATTGCGCTGAGGGATTCGACAATGGAAGCGGGGTTATGAACAAGGCGATTGCGCCTGACGCGGTGTTTGCGCATACGACTTGCGATATTCTCGGCAACCGCTATCCGGCGTTTTCGGTCCCTGCGAGCATCGTGACAGGAGAAAACAAGGGCGAAACGCGTGAACTTAAATTAATCCCGTATTTCGCATGGTGCCACCGTGCCCCCGGCAACGAGATGCAGACCTGGTTCCCGGTGAAATGACCGTTCAGTGACGCATTACCGTCATTACGGAATTCCGTTTGAAAAAATCAATGATTTTGGTATTATGAGAGCCGGTTTTTGAGATTAAAAATCTCAAAAGAGAAAGGGAAAGGAATTTGCTGCTATGAAAATGTTTTATGTCATATTGGGATTGGCGATCCTGATCGGCGTGCCGCATGTATCTGAAGCATCCTCATTCTGGGGCAATTTGCCTGGAAACGCCGGTTCGTATGATGAATGGCTTGCGTCCGTGAACGCAAGTACTTCCTCGTCTGGCGCATCCGAGGGCACGTCGTTTGAGACGGGGCGGCTCGCCGGGTATTCCGAGGGTGGTGCGCTTTCGTTGGGCTTTTTTACCCAGGCCGTTTCAAACGGTACCAAACTCGATTCCACGCCGGGCTCATTCCTGCTGCTTGTGCGGTAACCATCATTTAAAAATTAACTCAAAAAGAGGATAGAACATGAACATCAATAAACTTGTTGTTGGCGCAATGGCCGCCAGTTTAGGGTTGTTGGCCTACGGTTCCGTTCCGACGGTCTCTGATGTGACGATGACGCAGAACGCGAGCCGGACGGTGACGATCACCTACACGCTGAGTGAACCGGCGGTCGTGACGCTTGATGTGCAGACGAATTCCGCCGCAGGCTGGATCTCCATCGGCGGCGTGGCGGTGAGCAACGCCAAAGGCGATGTTTGGAAGAAGGTGACCGCCAGCAGCGGAACGATCACCTGGCGGCCCGACCTGTCCTGGCCGGGCCATGAGATCGGAGAGGGCGGCGCGCGGGCCGTTGTGACGGCTTGGGCACTCAACAACACGCCCGATTACATGGTGGTTGATATTTCGCCAAATGCGCAGCCCGAGACGCAGCGCTATTATCCGTCCGTCGATTTCCTTCCTAATTCAGAGGTCGGACAGGCGGGGGCCATCACCAACAATCCGATCTACAAAACGTCAAAGATTG
>JAZOTG010000135.1:0-2869 GCA_045657505.1 Kiritimatiellia bacterium
CCAACATGGTACGTTGCCGATGGTGCCATCCGCTCTACAGGAACCCCGTTCGGCTATCTGCGCACTAAGAGAGCCGACTTCACCGATTTTAAGCTTGAGCTTGAATACCGCTGGTGGAGAAAAACCGAAAATCCCAATTCAGGCGTTTTCCTGCGCCTTGCGGATGAAAACGGTTCATTTATCCCCAAGTGTTACGAGAACCAACTTCAACCGGCGAGTGTGTGTTCATTATTCGCGCTGGGAGGTTCGATACTTGAAGGTGTCATGCCGCGCAATCCCTACAATCCCACTGATGCTTTGTCGGGAATCGCTGCCGTGCCGGCTAAAGTCCAGTCCGCGGAAAAGCCATTCGGGGAATGGAACAAACTAAAAATCATTATCAAAGGTGACGAAGTGTTAAGCTATCTCAACGGCGTTTTGATGAATCGTGTTAAAGGCATTAAAACCGCCAAAGGCGCGATTGGACTCCAATCAGAAGGTGGCGCAATTGAATTCCGCGCCATAACGGTAGAAGAATAGGAGGTGGTTTGCTTATGAAGTGGCTTATATTGTTTGCTTCTATAGTAAAGTTGCTTAGTTCTTGCAGTTCTGGTGGACGCGCAGGATTGAAAAGTCTGCGAAAGGCTCCCGCTAATTCCGCAGTGATAAATTCGCAGATGAGGACGCATGCCATGCAGGAGAAATTGAAAAGTTTAAAAAAACTCTCCGCTGCTGAAGAAGAGAGTCGTGCGGGTGTCGCATTGAAGGGTGCTTCAGCTGTATCAAGGGGATTTCGCGGTTATAGAGCGACAAACAGCGTAGTCAGAGGGTTTGCTCCCAGATCATCTTCGGGTGGAGCGCACGGGCCAGTGTATGGAAAAGATTCTCAGTAGGTTGAAAAATCGGCTTGCTCTTTCTTCTATACTGGAAGGATAGAACGCTTTTGACCGAGAACAGATGAGCGTTAGACCGTTTTACGGTTAAGGCTCCAGCATGAGTTTGCGGAACTTTGTGATATCTTCGTCGGTGAAGCCCGCTTTCTTTACAAAGTTTTCGGCTCTTTCCAAAGCGGTTGCGCCCTTGCCGTGTTTTATGAAACTTTTCGGGATATTGTCGTAAAAACCCTTGTGGTTGAAATGATTGCCTCGGTTCCAAAAGCCGGTAGCCTCCCAATCAAGACTGAGATCGTCGTCGTTTACTCCAAGAAGCGCAAGAAGTACATAAGTGAGAGTTCCTGTGCGATCCTGTCCGGCATAGCAGTGGACGATAAAAGGGTAATTCTCTTCTTCGAGCATCAATTTGAAAATCTGCTTGAATTTTTTTTGGACTCCCTTGTTGTGAATGCCACCGTAAGCCGCGAATGACGCATGGACCCAGTTGACGCCTGATCCGAGCGGGGAATTCGTCATGCATGAGGTTTCCCAGTTGTTTCTGAGATCGATGTCCGTTTTAAAGCCGAGATATTTAAGCATTTCATCGCGAGTCGATTGGCTTGAACGGGTTTTGCCGCGTTTGGTCTCTTTTACGATTCTCTTGTTCTTGTTCGTCTGGGCGGCCTCCCATTCCGCCTGGCGGCCGAGGTTGAAAAGCTCCTGCTTGGTGTAGAAGGTCTGCTTAGGGTGGTCGTTCATCGCGGCGGAGCGATAGATCATTCCTTGCTTGACGCGCTTGCCGTCGAGCCCGATATAGCCGCCGATGTCGCGAACGTTGGGAACGCCCGGGAATCGGATGATGCGAGGAGCGATGTCCTCGGTTTTGAATGTCGACGAAACCGTTTCGCCGCCTGCCGTCACGGACCATTTGTAGTCGGTTGCGATTTTCAGATTGTCGACATAGGCGAATCTGTCCTTGAGCGTCGCCTCGTAAGCGAGCTTTCCGGTTGTCGCTTCGATGACTTTTACGGTGTACTCGGCGCCTTCTGGGCCGTCCCATTCGAGGCGCGTGGTCTTTGGCCACCAGCTTTTGCGCTCCTTGCCGTCGACTTTTTCGGCAGGAAGGGCGAGGACGTCCTTGCGGTAATTCTTGTCGCGGAACTTTTCGCGCCTTTCCTGAAGAGGCATCGTGACAAAAGCCTTTTGGGAATCGGTCAGGGTCGGCACGACCGTTCCGTCGGCGGATGAAATCGTCTTCAGCGGTGCGGCGAATGCGCCGAGGGTTGTCAACGTCGCCAATGCGGCGATAAGAGAGAGTTTTTTCATGGGCTCGCTTTATAAAGTGTGATATAGGTCGTAAACAAAATTGAATCAATGATAACATTAAATATCCGGCACGTCAATGTTTATCGACTTTGAGCGGGCATAAACTTCTGCCTGTTGCAATATGGCGGTGTAAATGAGATAATACGCAGCATCAGAATGCGGTAACCGGAAAGTCCTGTGTAATCCAGGCGCTGTCGCGCAGCCGTCAAAGCCGGAATGCGGGCCGCATGCAACAACACCAAAGTACCCTCGCACGAGGGGGAACAGGAATGCATGAACAGACGAAAACTCTTCGCCTTGGCTATTGCGGCCACAGGCTTCGCGCCGTTAGCGCCGACACGCGGCGAAACGACTAATGCCATTATCTCCATCGTTGTCGAAGCTACGCGGCTCGAGAGCGGCATAATGGAGACTCCGCAATTCGTGGAGACGTTTTCGAAGGATGAGATTCGCGAATCGGGTGCGCGCGACATCATGGATGCGCTTGAGCGCAATGCGAGCGTGTTCGTGCGCCACATCGGCGGCGGCAATCCGGCGATGACCCAGGTCTCCATGCGCGGATACGGCGAGAATTCCATCGGGCGTGTCCTCGTCAAGGCCGACGGCGAAATTCTCAACAATTTCGATATGAACGGGAGCGACTTTTCGCGCTTTCCGCTCTCGTCCGTGGAGCGTATCGAGGTTCTGCACGG
>JAZOTG010000136.1:0-1810 GCA_045657505.1 Kiritimatiellia bacterium
TTCATGTTCGGTCATGCGTGGGAAGGTTCCGACGAAATGTCCAATACCGTCAAAATGGCGCGTTATCTTTTGGCATGCGGCCATGCGGCGACACTGCAGTGTACGCTCACCATCCCATATCCAGGCACGCCTCTGTTCAGGGAATTGAGGGAGAAGGACGCGTTGAATTCACTCGACTGGGATGACTACGACCAGCGTACCGCTATCACCAAAACCCCGTATGCGAGTGAAGAAGACATAAAAGCGGCTATACGTGAGGTGTACAGCGGTTTTCTTCAGCCGCGCGCAATGTGGCATGTATTCAAGCGCAATCTTTTTGACTTTTCATTCTATTGGCGCGGCGTGCGGTATTTGATCGGGCATTTATCCGATTTTTCCAGCAAGAACAAAGGGCGGTAGGCAATGGGCATGTGGAACAGATGCGCAGAAACACTCAGCAGAGACGAGTTGTCGAATATTCAATTAAAAGGTCTTGTCAAGTCTCTTCGCAGAGTATGGGGGAATGAGTTTTACAGAATAAGACTTCAAAAAAACGGGCTTTCGTCACCGGATGATATAAAGTCGCTTGAAGATCTTGCCTCCCTGCCCATGCTTACAAAGGACGATTTTCGCGACGCATATCCATTGAAGATGAATTGTGCGTCACGAAAGGAATTGATGGAGTTTCACCAGTCTTCAGGGTCCACGGGCTCGCCGGTAGTCATGGCTTACACGAAGGGCGACTTGAATCAGTGGGCCGAATGCATGGCGCGCTGTTTGACGATGGCCGGGCTTGAGCGCGGAGACGCTTTTCAGATTATGCCCACATTCGGCCTGTTCAATGGAGGGTTCGGCTGCTACCACGGCTGCCGCAAGGCCCATCTGTTCTGCGTGCCGGCGTCAAGCGGCAACACCGAGAGGCAGATTCGTCTGATGCGCGACTTCCACGTAAAAGGTTTCTGCTCGGTCGTTTCGTATGTGCCGCGCCTCATAGAAAAACTGGACAGCGACCCTTCCGGAGATTTTGATATCCCGTCCCTCAGAGTCGGCATTTTCGGCTCCGAGACGTTCTCGTCCGAACTTCGCGACAGGATTGAAAAGCGTCTTCACATAGAATGTTTTGATATTTACGGCATGACCGAGACGGGCGGTATCGGAACTACGGGGCAAGACTGCAGGCATCATTGCGGATTACATGTCTGGGAGGATCATTACATTACCGAGATTATCGATCCGGTCACAGGCGAGGTCGTCCCCGACGGCGAGTACGGCGAAGTGGTGTTTACTTCTCTTACGCGTGAAGCCATGCCTGTCATCCGCTACAGAACGCATGACATATCGAGAATCGTGTCGCGCGCAAAGTGCGCGTGCGGCCGTACGTCGCTGAGAATAGACAAGATTATCGGCCGCACGGACGACATGCTTATAGTCAAGGGCGTCAACTTCTATCCGCGGCAGGTGGAGGAGGCTCTTATGCAGATTGCCGGTGTGAGAGAGGAATTCCAGATTGTCATGGAGGATCACTGCGGAGTAGACGATATTACGGTAAATGTTGAGGCAGAGCCGGGCGTTTCGGAAGCGCTTGTCGCAGCCCATTTGCGTGCGCGCCTTGGATTTTTGCCGAAGGTGGCCGTTTTGCCCGTCGGTTCGCTTCCGCGCACGGAAGGCAAGGCCAGGCGTGTGATCAGACAGAAGGCCTGATGTGGTATAATAATTGCCTATGAAAAGAAGTTCAATAAAGAGAATGCCTGCGATAGCCGCTGCCGCGCTTCTTTTTGCCGGTTGCTTTTCAATCGAAACGGCAAATGTGAAGTCGACCGGGCAGGAGCAT
>JAZOTG010000137.1:0-4830 GCA_045657505.1 Kiritimatiellia bacterium
TCTGCCGCATGTGAACACAAATATAATAGCAATATGACAAAAAAGAAGTGTTACATTTGTATTACATTTTCATTACATTTTTGTAATACTTCTTGGGGACACTCCCTAAAAAATGGGGAGTGTCCCCAAGAAGAGTGAAAAAATGGAGAGTGTCCCCAAGGGGGTGACACGTTTTTACGGCATTTTGATATAATCTCCAGTAAGGAGTTAAAAAAATGCTGATACCCATCCTCTTCTTTATATCCGGTCTTGCCCTTGCCGCCTGCGCTGCTTACCTTGTTTTCAAATTTCGCGAAAAAACTTTTGAAAGGATGCTCTCCGAAAAAGACATGCACTACAACAGGCTCATCGCCGAGAAGGATGCATATACTGCTCTCCAGTCGGCCGAAAAAGAAAAAACATTCTCCGCCGCAATCGCCACACTTAAAGAGCAGTTTTCAAATCTCGCAGCTGAAAAGCTTCAAGAACGCAGTGAGGACCTGACGCTTCTTAACAAAACCAATCTGGAAACAGCGCTTAAACCACTCAAGGAGCAGTTCGTCCGCCTTGAAGAAATAACGCGCAAAGCGCAAACCGAAAACGAAAATCTCGGTAAGACCATGACAAAAGACGTTGACGCCATCGGCAAAATCGCCCGCGATCTTTCCGGCGTAGCATCCGCGCTTTCTTCCAATACGCGCATACAGGGACGAAAAGGCGAAGACATACTCGCCGAAAAACTTCGCCAGGCCGGCCTGGAAGAAAACATCAACTTTTTCCTGCAGCACGGCACAGATACCGACCGCCCGGATGTGCAGGTATGCGATCCCGAAAACCGCTGGCTTGTAATCGACAGCAAGGTGAGCCTGAGCTCGTTTCTTGAATATGAACTTGCAGAAAACCCCGCTGAAAAATCTGCTAAGCTTTCCGCTCATATCACAAGCGTGAGAACAAAGGTGGACCAGCTCATAAGAAAAAAGTACCCTGCCTCTTTGCAGCAGAATTTCCCGGAGCGCAATTATCTGCCCGTCACGGCAATGTTCATCCCCTATGAGGCTCCCCTTCACGTCGCTATCAAGAATGATCCGTCATTGCTGCAATATGCTGCTGAAAATAATGTCGTCATTGTGACGCCTCTTACGCTGCTTGCGTATCTGCGTCTTGTATATCTTGCCTGGCAGCACGAAAAAGAATCGCGCAACCAGCAGATGATCGTCAACACCGCCCGTGAACTCCTTGAACGGACGAACAGCTTCCTCTGCAAGTTTGAATCAGTCGGCGAGTCAATAGAAAAGCTCCAAGAAGCCTATATTAAGGCGCAGAAAAGCATTGTCGAGGCTCCCAATGCGCGAACGATTGCCAGCTCGGCAAAAAAACTCATTAAACTTCATGTGCGGCTTGAGAACGGGAAGGGACAGAAAATCAAACGCGCGCAATGCCTTCTTGATGACGACGACGAAACAGAGGCTAATCAACTGCCCATACAGCACGACAATCACTAAACTCGGCTTTCAAAAAAGAAGTTCCGTCGTCTGCACCGAATATAAACATAACAGTAGAAAGCGCATCTGCAAGCATGGCGCTCGACGGGTGGAAAACTGTCACCGACAATGGTGGATGTGCAGGCTTCTTCCCGCTGCGGGCGTCTTTTATATGAGCACCTCGGAAATATTCGCCGCTCGTAGCCACAGCATTGAACGGCTTGAGCTTGATTATCTCCGAGCTGCCGTACACTCCTACCGTCCATACTCCCGAAACTGATTTCAAATTGCCGCCGAGATCGATCAGTATCTCGCATGAATCCGAAAGACCGCATTGCTCAAGCCTTTCGGATGCGACATCCACGGCAAAACCCTTTGCGATTGCGCCAAGATCGAGCGTGGAGGCACCGCGCCAGCGTGGATTGAACGCATTGCCCGTAAGACGCGCCATATCAAACGCGGCCTTATAACACGGACGTACAAGCGCAGAACATTTTTCGAGGACTTCGCCATCGCTAAACGCGGCAAGCCTGTTTATTTCGGATTTTGCATCGTGCGCATTGAGCAAATGTTCAATATCGCAAAACACGCTCTTAACGACATCGCGAACAGCGGCAACATCCCCTTCGTCTCCGCGCACACTTATAGAAGCGACAGTGCCCATAACTGTCCATTGCACGGAAGCAAAATCCCCGCCCTGGCGCGAACAGCCGGGTGAAAGCGCCAGAACGAGGAATGCGAAAACCGCTTTAATCACGGTTATTATTTTTTCTTTGCCGTAACAGCAGAAACGGGCGTTGTTTTAACAAGCTCGGCAATTCGCGCCGTTATCTCCGGATTGGCTTTTAGATACTCAATAGTAGCGAGCGCTCCCTGCGCCAGCTGCTCGTCGCCGAACGAAATCCAGCTGCCGCGCTTCTCAACAATGCCACGCGTCAATGCGGCATCAAGCACGCTGCCCTCGTAGGAAATTCCGCACGTATACAGAATATCAAATTCCGCCTCTGTGAAAGGCGCGGCAACTTTGTTTTTAACAACCTTTACGCGTGTGCGATTGCCGACAACCTGCCCCGCCGTATTTTTGATTGCGCCGACCCGCTGAACCTGCAAACGGCACGACGCATAGAATTTAAGAGCCTTGCCGCCTGGCGTGGTTTCAGGGTTGCCAAACATGACACCAATCTTTTCGCGCACCTGATTTGTAAAGATGCAAAGTGTTTTTGTGGTCGCTATGACGCTTGTGAGCTTACGCATAGCCTGCGACATAAGGCGAGCCTGAAGGCCCATATGGCTATCGCCCATATTGCCGTCAATTTCGGCCTGCGGAGTCAAGGCCGCAACAGAATCGACAACGACCACATCAAGAGCGCCAGACTTGCAGAGCTGCTCGCAGATTGTCAGCGCCTCTTCGCCGGAATTCGGCTGAGAAACAATCAGGTTGTCAAGGTCGACACCGATCTTTTTGGCATACTGCGGATCGAGCGCATGTTCGGCGTCGATAAAAGCGGCGACACCTCCCGCCTTCTGAGCGTTGGCCACGACATGAAGCGCGAGAGTGGTTTTACCCGACGACTCCTGGCCGTAGCACTCAACAATCCTTCCGCGCGGCAGACCTCCCACACCAAGCGCCATATCGAGGCTGAGAGCGCCGGTTGAAATAACATCGATGTCCTTTACCTCCTGATCGCCAAGACGCATGATGGACATTTCGCCGAACTCTTTACGAATCTGGCTCATCACTGCGTCAAGCGCCGTGTTGCCAGTTGATTTTTTGGTTTCTTTTTTATCTGCCATATGACTCCTTAAATTCTCTTTCTATAATACCATTTTAATAGGGAGTTTTCAAAAACGCTTTAAAAATCGGACGCGTCGCAGACGAGCGATTCCATGATATAATCCTTGCGTTCAGGCGTATTGGCTCCCATGTAGAATTTTATGGTTTTCTCAACATCGTGATCGTCGGTGCAGGTAACCGGTGTAAGACGCATATCAGGGCCGATGAAATCTTTGAATTCTTTGGCGTTCAACTCGCCAAGCCCCTTAAAACGTGTAATCTCGCAGCCTCGCCCGCACTTTTTAATGGCATTTTGACGCTCTTCCTCCGTAAAACAGTAATACTGCTCTTTTTTGTTGCGTACGCGGAAAAGCGGAGTCTCAAGTATAAACACTCTGCCGTCGGTTATAAGCGGGCGGTAGAACCTCATGAAAAACGTTGTGAGAAGCATTCTAATATGAAGCCCGTCAACATCGGCATCGGTTGCGAAAATGATTTTAGCATACCTGAGATTGTCGAGCGACGCATCCACGTTCAATGTTTTGATAAGATTGAAAAACTCCTCATTCTTGTATAGGACGTCCTTGTTGAGCCCGCAGGTGTTCAAAGGCTTGCCCTTAAGGAAAAAGACAGCCTGATTCATCGGATTGCGAGCCTGCCCGAGGTTGCCTCCAGCAGAAAGACCTTCAGTCAGGAAGATCATGGTTTCGTCACCCTCGGGCCGTCCGGTTTTCTTGTTTATTTTATCGAGCCTTAAATGTGTCTTGCAGTCGTTAAGCTGCGGAACGCGCACCGACACGGCCTGAGAACGCTCGCGCGCCTGTTTCTTTATCGCATTGAGCTGTGTGCGGATTTTGCCCGTTTCTTCGATTTTTGCAATGAGTTTATCGGCCTCGGCAGGCGTACGATGCAATGCGGCGAGAATTTCTTTACGCATCTCAGATACAAGATCGGAGCGTATGTCGTTCATTACAAACTTGATTTTCGTCTGCCCCTCGAACACCGGATTCATAATCCTGAGAGAGACCGCACCGATAAGTCCGTCGCGAATGTCGTCGCCATCAAACTTTTTCTTTGCCCCGTAATCGTTAAGAGCCTTGGTCAACGCTTCCTTGAAAGCCGTAAGATGCGTGCCGCCGTCGGTTGTATACTGACCGTTGACAAACGAATAATACTCCTCGCCAAACCGGTTGGTATGCGTGAAAATTATTTCGAAATTCTTTGACTTTATATGGAAAGGCGCATAAAGTTTTTCAAACTGCGCCTCGTCGGCAATCAGATCGGCCAAGCCGCGCTCGGAACAAATCGCCTGCCCGTTTAGATTGATTGTCAAACCGGCATTCACGTAGCAGTACATACGCATGCGGCGCACTACATGCTCTTCGCGGACTTTGAAGTTCTTAAGCACCTTAACATCGGGCTTATATCGTATGAACGTGCCGTTGTGCTCGCGTTCGGCGCAATCGCCAATCTTCTGCGATTTCAGCCTGCCTTCTTCAAAATACCCTTCCGAAAAGCGGCCATCTCTGAAAGCGCGCACCTCAAAGAACTCCGAAAGAGCATTGACCGCCTTCGTGCCGACGCCGTTCATGCCGG
>JAZOTG010000138.1:0-13651 GCA_045657505.1 Kiritimatiellia bacterium
AGCGGCAATCACAACGCTCGAAACGGTAAAGCGGCTAACAGACGAACTTGGCGTTCATACTGTGCTCGGCGTTTCGAACGTGAGTTTCGGCCTTCCTAATCGAGCGGCTCTTAACAATGCGATGTATACGCTGGCGAAAAAAGCCGGTCTTTCAGCCGCGATCGCCAACCCTGCCGCGATCGCGGAAACAGCAGACGAGGCGGCTTTCGACGTCCTGTTAGGACGTGATATCAATTGCGCTCGCTGGATCGCTCTTTGCCGGCAAAACGAACCTGCTGAAGCGAAAGCCGAAAATGAAGGCGACTTTCATTCTTTGCTCCGTCAAAGCGTGAAACACGGGCTGAAAGAAGATTCGCGCGAAATATGCGCACAGTCACTGGCCCAAGGCGCAAAAGCGATGGATATCATCGAAAAATCCATTATACCCGCATTGGAGGAAGTCGGCAAAGGCTTTGAAACTGGAAAAGTTTTTCTGCCGCAGCTTTTAATGGCTGCGGATGCCGCAGGTTGCGCATTTGAAGTTGCGCGCGCGAAATTAAACGATGTAAACAGTCTCTGCGGCAGAGGAAGACCGGTTGTCGTTGCCACGGTCAAAGGCGATATACATGATATCGGCAAAAACATTGTCAGAGCGCTTTTGGAAAACTACGGTTTTGATGTCATCGATCTTGGACGCGATGTCGCAGCCGAAGCGATAATTGATGCGGCACGAAAATCAAACGCAATGATGATCGGGCTCTCTGCACTTATGACCACGACCGTAGGGGCCATGGCCGAAACCGTGGCTTTGGTAAAAGCTTCTGGTCTTGATTGTAAAGTCTGCGTCGGCGGCGCGGTAGTGACACAGGATTACGCCGACGAGATAGGCGCAGACTTCTATGCTGAAGATGCAATGCGCACTGTGCGTTTTGCCGAGAGTCTGCAATAGTTTACACTTCTTGTCGCGCCGCTTCTGGCATTCAGGCGCTATATTAAGCTCAAGCCCGCCCGCGCGCTCTGAGAAACGACATCATCGAAAAGGAGAACAAAAGGATCAGAATTTCATCTGGTTCGAATTCCGAGGATAAGAAGCATAGTAAAGCATCCTCTGACAATGGACATTATGGGGAGTGTCCCCACCCAGACATGGGGAGTGTCCCTATGTTTTTGGTATAATATCCCGAAATGACAGACAGGTTTAAAGGTATACTTTCGATAACAGCGAGTGCTTTAGGATTTGCCGCAATGGCAATGCTTGTGCGACTTGCCGATGATTACGGCGAACCTGTTTCAAGTTTCCAAAAAAGTTTTTTTCGAAATATCATAGCGCTTATAATAGCAATTTTCGTTTTTTTGAAATATAAAAACAAAAAGCAGCCTTCTAAGCATTTTAGTCCTCCGTCCCGCAAAGTTTATTTCCTTATGCTCCTGCGGTCACTATCCGGGTGCATCGGGATTTTCGCAAACTTCTACGCCCTTTCCAAAATACCCATAGCCGAGGCAATGGCTCTCAACAAAACGGCCCCGTTCTTCACCGTTGCCCTTTCTTGGATTTTTCTAAAGGAAAAGGCCCGTTTAATCCAATTTGCGTCTCTTGCCACAGCCTTTACCGGCGTACTTATGGTTATAAAACCCGGATTCTGCGGGCAGGACTCATTTGCTCTTGCTTGCGCTCTGATTGGCGGGTTGGGTGCCGGCATTGCCTACACATGCGTACGAAGCCTCGGCCTGTTAAATGTAAACCCCGCTTTAATCGTATTGTTTTTCAGCGCATTTTCATCAATCGCGTCTGTACCTTTTATGGCGGGAGACTTCACCGCAATGACGCTTGCTCAAACGGCGATTCTGCTCTGCGCCGGCGTTGCCGCCGCAATCGGCCAGTTTGGAATCACATTGGCATACCGCTATGCCGCTCCGAGGCAAATAGCCGTCTACGATTATTCAAGCATACTTTTTACAGCCATGTTCGGTTTTATCTTCTTTAGTCAGGTTCCCGACTTATTTTCAACAGCCGGCTTCGTGTTAATTGCAGCGGCTGCGTTCCTGGCCAATAATTTGCCGGCATGCAAAGCGGCGCGACGATAAACAACCTCAAGCGAATCAAGACATTTTTCGCTTGACCGCCAGAACGGTATTGGCCCCAGGCGCTTGAGTATAGGTGTTTCAATCTTCATCGTACAATTCCTCCGCAAAAATGCCGCGCAATTCAATGAGAGCAAGCGGCCTGCGGGCTATCTCTTCGCCGAGCAAAAGCATAACTGCGCAAGAATGCTTGCAGGGATTGGCCCAGTCGGGGCATGAACAGGACGTGGTGACATCGTACTTCTTTGGAGCTATTTTGCCGGCAGGGAAAAGCGGCACTCCAAGCGAACGAAATATTTCTTCAACCTCCATCGGCAGATCATCGGCAAGAAGCCTCGCAACAAGCATCGGTTCGGCTCTAAGCCGCTTTATAATCGCAAGGCGAACCTTCTCGTCAGGAACAGCAAACCTTATATTGACCCTGTAGGCTTCCTGACGCGTCCCGACGACTTCCGCGCATACATCGGGGCCTTGCATGACAAGAGAAACTATTTGCCCGGAAAGAGCGTAGTTGCGCCCGCGGGCCAATCGCCCGCCCATGCCCATCGGTTCGACCGACTCAAGCCATCTGCGCGCCCACCATGTCCGCGATATGCCCGAGCGCAACTGCTGTGCACGGATGCCGGTAGCGTAACGGGGTATTCGCAACGGATATTTTTTCTTCTTAGACATCAACCTTCTCCGTCATGCGCATCGAGAGCGACAATCGCATCGAACTCTTCCTGTGAAATACTTTTGAGAAACCCCTCGCCACCGGCGATCAAAGTGCCCGCAACCCGTGATTTGCGCTCAAGCATGGCATCAATACGCTCTTCCAAGGTCCCCTCAGTAATAAACGAATGCACAAACACTGTCTTCTTCTGCCCAATGCGATGAGCGCGATCGGCAGCCTGCGATTCAGCCGCGGGATTCCACCACCTGTCAAAATGAATAACATGCGTAGCCTTGATCAAATTCAGGCCATACGCCCCCGCCTTGAGCGAAAGAACAAATGCCGACGGGGTTTTTGACGAATTAAAAGCCTCTATTTCCGATTCGCGCGCCTTTGAACCCAATGCCCCGTGCAGGAACGGAAAGCGACGCGAGAACCTCCTGTACAAGAACCTGCGAATCTCTTCTCCCACCTTAGCATACTGCGTAAACACCAATGCGCTTTCACCGGAGGAAAAGATGCTTTCAAGCAGTTCCGCCAGGCGCTCCAGCTTGCCGGCACCGTCGCAAATGAGTTTAAGGCGCGTAAGCAACGCAAACATGTCCCCTTTGGTATGCTCGCTTGTACGGTAGGACTCTAAAGCCGTCTCGTACCGTGCCCGCGACTGCGGAGAAAGCATGCAGTACTCCTTAATCTCGTGCTTTTCGCCAAGTTCTCCGGCAATCTGCGGGTCGCTCTTTAATCTGCGAAGCACAAAAGGCTCAAGAGCACCTGAAAGTTTTTTGGCGGCACCGCATTTTTCATTCTGCGCAATAGGTTTTACAAACCGGTCTGTAAAGTTTTTTCTGTCGCCAAGAAACCCCGGATTGAGAATGTTTTCAATACTCCAAATGTCGGCTACGGAATTCTCGACGGGAGTGCCCGTCAATGCGACACGACGAGCGACACCGAGCGACACTGCCGCACGGGCAAAACGCGTATCGGGATTTTTCACCGCCTGGGCTTCGTCCAGAACAAGCGCCGACCACGCAATGCCGCGAAACGCCGTATAATCCTTAACGAAGAGATTATAGCTAGTAATCACGACATCATTCTCATCTGCCATCAAACGCAAACCGTATTCAAGCTGCCTGTTGCAGCCATGATGGACGTATACAGAAAAACGTGGAGCAAATTTTGCGAGCTCGCGCTTCCAGTTTGCGAGCAGCGTCAGCGGCGCGACTATAAGCACGGGGCCGGGATGGCTTTCCCGCGTGCGAACAAGCCAGGCGATTGTCTGGACCGTTTTGCCAAGCCCCATATCATCCGCAAGAAGCGCGCCGAATCCATTGCCCGTGAGAAACTCAAGCCACGACACGGCCCTTGCCTGATAATCGCGCAATTCGCCTGCAAAACCGTCTATCCTGCCTACAGGCTTCAAAACCCCTTTGCCAGCCGCCTTGAGCCTGTGGACAAGACCTTTCAACCAGCCGCCCGCAGCCCCCTGCTCAATCGCAAGACGCCCGGCAAAACCTATGCCGCTTGCAAAAGCGACCGCCTCGTTGAGAGTAAGACCGCGTCCATCCTGGCGTTCAAGCGCCCTCAAAGCCTCCTTGAGGATGCTGCGGTCGACTTCTATCCACCTGTCTCTAAAAAAGACGAGTGAAGATTTTTGTTCAAGCAAAAAACGTATTTCCTCAATGCCAACAAGCTGGCCGTCAACTCGTACCTGTAAGCGGGCTTGAAAGCGCCTTGACTGCGCGGCGTCGTTTTCCGCGTCCACAAGGTCGGCGGAAGCGGTGACAGTTGAAGTTATATCACAGCCTTCAACCTTGTAACCGGCATCCGACAGCTGCCTGGCGCCGGCACGCATGAAACTCTCTGCCTCGGCTCTCGAAATTGCGACTGACAGGTTTACACTCCCGTCAGGGGCTTCACCTTGCGATTTCATGGCGCGCAGCGGCGGAAAAACCGACGAAGCCTGCCCTAAACTGCGAAGCGCCGACGCTGAACGCTTTACTGCACATGATATCCTAAACCCGTTTTCATCAGAGGAAAAAACAAATACGATGTTCGATCGCTGACTTCCGGCTGAAAGAACACTCGAGCTCCATGCTTCAAGCTGGCGGGCAAACTCTTCGCACTGTGCATCATCCCATATGACAAGCCCCGTGCGGCTCTTCAGTGCACACAAAAAAGCATCGTGAAGAGTTTCATGGCGCTGTTCCTCGGCATCGGCCGACAGCGGCGTTATCGCCGCCGAACGGACAAAATCGTCTATCCACGGATTGTCATTGTCAACACCGCGCCACACGGCATGCCAACCATCTTCCTCCTTTACAAACGAAGGAAGAAAGCGTCCGAGAGAGACGGCTTTTACCGCCTCAAGCTGTCGCGGTGTCAGAGCTTTCATTCCCGGAACTTCCGGAATCGGCACCCTCGTCGGCCTCGGTTGCCACCTCTCCCAGCGTCTTTGTGCCAGAAAGAAGCGCGACGACCTGCTGCTGCACGTCGGCTATGTTTTCAAGTCTGAGACGAGGATCGAGAATAATAAACGTATCACCGTTTTTCCTGTCCTCGTACACCCTGCGTATGGCACCGCCATCTATATGCTTGGCATCGCGCTCGACAAGAATTTTAGAGCGTTCAAGCATCACCGCCAATACATATACAACATTCTTCATGGCGGGGTCGTCAAGCGTTATGAGTTTGCGCAAAAGCTCTCCGGCGTCCTCTTTTTTAAGCGGCTCGCTTTTCACTTCCCTGACCGGCGCAAAGTAAACACCGTCCCATTGCGAAAACGGCTCCCAATCGCGCTCAAGCGCCTTCCAGCATTCTTTATGGCAGTCGAAGCGCTCATACCCGTCGCCGGTGTCCCTGAGCGCGCTTACTACAGGCGCCCGGTCGACAAGAGGCTTTTGACAAATTGTGCAAACATGACCGCGAGATTTGATATTCCATTCCTGCGACATAAATCAGACCTCTCTGCGTTCAACGGGCAGGCCCCACTCCTCAAGTTTGCCTGCCATCCAGTCAAATGTCCGCTCATGCATGACCTTCGCTTTGTCATGTGCAATAACCGGCCCGCAGCAGCAGCGAAGATCGCGGGAAGTGTCAACAGGGCCAAAGTCTTTAAACACTTTGCGGAAAACACCCTTTTCCCTTGTAAGTTGACAACGCGTATCAACCACAATAGGGACTATCGGGCAGCCGGCCTTCTCGGCGAGTTTTGCACCGATGGAAGAGAAATGATTGCGGCTAAAAACATTCTGGCGCGTTCCTTGCGGGAAAATAAGAAAACTGTTGCCGGCCTTGATGCGCTCAACGCCAATCCGAAGCATATTCATAAGATCTTCGCGCGGTGATTTGCGGCCGACCGGCACCATGCCCATATGCGCCGCCGCCTTCTCGAGAAACGGCAGCTTGGAAAGAGACTGCTTTGCAACAACATTAAACGGGCCGTATGACAGCAGAAGCGGCGGAAGAAGAATCGTCTCAATCGTCGACATGTGGTTGCAGAGATATACGACGGGGCCGTCGTACTCCTGCCTCGTCTTCCACCCTTCAACGGTAACCTTCACGCCTAAACGTTCAAGACCTGTTATGGATGAAAAACAAAAGTGCGCCCACTTGTCGGTATCGAGGCAATGAAGATGTTCATACAGGGCGCAAAGCGGAAAGACTCTGCAAAGCCTGAGAGTATAGGCAATTGTAACAAACGGATTTGGCTTAACTCGTTTTGCGGGACGATTCCCGTCCGATGTCTCATAATGGCCTGTAGAAAGCAGTTCATCGCGGAACTGCTCTAATGTTGTGATTTTCATATCAATTTGAACCGTCTTGATTGGGTTCGACACGAATGTCGTTTTTAGAATCGCCAGCGGCGGAGCGCTCTTCACGGCGTTTTATTTCATCTTTCAAATCCATGAGGCTCTGACGCAATTCAGCTCTTTCAGCCTCATCTTTCGAACGTTGCTGCGCAGCAACCTCCTCCGAGGCTTTACGGGCCTGTTCACGAGCCAGTGCAGCCGCCTCTTCGTCCAAGCGCCTTTGCCGGCGGCTTCTCATTGTACCGCCGGCGCCGCCTAAAAGAAGCGGCCTGGGCGAAGCCCCCGAAAGCAGCGATGGACGGGATGCTTCTGCCGCGTTGGGCAATGACGCGGCTGCGCCATTTGGCGTTGCCGCCTGAGCCTTCTCACCGAGCACTCTCTCTATTTGGATTGAATCCTTCTCAAGCAGAACCTTCTTTGTTAACACATCGGCGCTGACTACAGCCCAGCCGTCTTTGGTCTCTCCGACTGCAAGATAATAGTGCTTGCAACTTGATGCGTTCGACGAATCGGAAAAACCGACCATAACCTTGCCTGACGGCTGCTGCACTATGGCTGAGACCGTAACCGTCTTCTCAAGCTGTTGAATCTCCTTTGCGGTTTCCCTATCGACATCGCCATACGCCGAGCCACGCGATGCTTTTTCGGGCAAAACAGTCGGGTCGGCCGGCGGCGGACCGAATGGGTTTTTGTCGATTATGGTTTTGTATAAATCAAACGGGCGCTGCGCACTCGCAAAAAAGGAAATTGCAATCAGCATTGAAAAAATCTGTATCTTCATTTTCATAATCCGAATTGATCAACTGTTACATGAACCTCTTTAAGGCGAAGCGCAAGAGGCGGAAAGCAAAGCGTTTCGGGCAGTATTTGTATATTCTTCTTCATAGTTAAGTATAAACAGTGACATTATACCATATTAAATGCGAAAATGGGGTTGTTTGCAAGTTATGCGCGATTCATATCAGGGTGAAATATGGTATCATATTACTAATGTCAGCTGAAACCATAGTAATAATTGAAGATGACCATGCAATACGCAATGTCATCTCTGTCGTGCTTAAAAGCGCGGGATACGCCATCGTCAAGGAAGCCGAAACCGGAGACTACGGTTTGAGGCTCGTGCGCGAGTTGAAGCCTTCGCTTGTTCTTCTCGATATAATGCTTCCGGGCATCGACGGCTTCTCCGTATGCCGCCGCATCCGCGAAACGCCCGAAACCGCTTCTATTCCCGTAATCATGCTAACAGCGCGCAGTGAAGAAGAGGACATCGTGCGCGGGCTGGAATGCGGCGCTGACGACTACATAACAAAACCTTTCTCAAGACAAGTCCTGCTTGCCCGCATACGAGCCGTACTTAGAAGGCCGGAATCAAGAAAAACCCCCGAGCCCACCGATTTCGACGGGCTTAAAATCAACGACGAGGCGCACTGCGTCACGTTGAAAAACAAAACCCTCGATTTGACCGGCAGCGAATACAGGGTGCTCTCCCTGCTGCTATCTCGCCCCGAGCGGGTGTATACGCGCTCGCAAATCATCGAGCTCACGCAAGATCCCGACAAAGACGTGACCGACCGCGCCGTGGATGTGCAGATCGTCGGTCTCCGCAGAAAGCTTGGCTCATGGGCGAAACATATTGAAACAATACGCGGAGTCGGATACCGCTTCCGCCCATGACAATGACAAGCGACGGATTTTTCACGGCAATATGCTTCGCTGTAGCCGCCGCCCTCGGCGCTGTCATTGCCGCGGGCATCTACCATTTCACCAGGCGCACTCAAGCTAAATTGGCTCAACTTGTGAACGAACGCGACGCAAAGGAGCGTTTGCTTGACGAAATGCGCAAACTTGAAAAGTTCCGCCGCGATTTCATATCCAATCTAACACATGAAATACGCACTCCGCTAACCGGAATACTTGGCGCGGTAGAAGTGCTTTGCGACGGAGAATACCTTTCCGACAGCGACAAGAACTCGATGCTCAACATACTAAAGGAGCAATCCATACGCCTTGACAAGCTCGCGCAGGACATTTTGGCACTGGCGAGAATTGAGCATACGTCAGAGGAAGCGCGCCGTTCGTTTGCGGCATGCGATCTTTCCGATGTTGTCAAAAACGTTTTCACTCTAATGAAACCCAAGGCGGCGGCTAACGGTGTTGCTCTGCTGCTTCTCAAAAATGAACATGTGAAATTCGCTTGCGATACGGCACTCATCGAAGAGGCGCTGCTCAACCTTGTGGAAAACGCATTGCGGTATTCCGGTTCGAAAACAATCGAACTGTCGCTTGAATCAGGCGCCCCTCATGCAAAAATAACGGTGGCCGACAAAGGCGTTGGCATTGAAGAAAAACATCTGCCGAGGCTTTTCGAGCGCTTCTACAGAGTCGACAAAGCCCGCAGCCGCGAAAAAGGCGGCACCGGCCTGGGCCTTGCAATTGTAAAACATATAGCGCAGCTCCACGGCGGAGAGGTTTCCGTATCGTCCTCCCCTGGCGCGGGCTGCGCTTTTACGATCAGTGTCTGAAGACACTAACCGTTTCAGTAGAAATTACCGTATGAACGGATCTTGTTGTAACGCCCCTCGACAAGATCGCCCACGGGAATTGACGTCAATTCCTTGAGAGCCTTTACGACCGCCTTTTTGACGGCCTTGACGGCAGCCTCTTTATTCTTATGAGCGCCGGCCTTAGGCTCGGGAATAATCTCGTCAACGGCTCCAAGCTTCAAAAGATCGGGCGCCGTTATTTTGAGCGCTTCAGCGGCTTCGGGGGCCTTAGCTCCGTCGCGCCAGAGAATGCCCGCGCACCCTTCGGGAGAGATTACCGAATACACGGCGTTCTCCATCATAAGAATCTTGTCGCCGACTGCTATGGCAAGCGCGCCGCCTGAACCGCCCTCTCCTGTAACGACAACCACGATCGGCGTCTTCAGGGAAGAAAAGAATTCAAGGCTCTTCGCGATTGCTTCGGCCTGGCCGCGCTCCTCTGCCTCGCGCCCCGGATATGCTCCCGGAGTATCGACAAATGTAACTATAGGATTGCCAAAACGTTCGGCAAGCTTGGCCAGACGCATCGCCTTTCTGTAGCCGTCAGGAGTAACCATACCGAAGTTGGACTCCATATTCTCCTCTACCGTTGCGCCCTTGTTGTGGCCGAGAACGAGCACTTTATAATCGTCAATCATGCCAAAGCCCGCAACCATGGCCTTGTCGTCATTGACAATTCTATCGCCATGGAGCTCTTCGAAATCAGAGCAGACTCCGGCAATAAAATCGCGCACATGCGGACGCTTGGCATCACGGGCAATCTTAACCTTGTCCCAGGCCGAAAGCGCCTTTACGGCTTTGACGGTTTTCTTTGATGTTTTTGCAGAACATTTCATATCAGAACCCCCAGAAATTAAGCATCTTGGCAATAAATGACTTCATATCCTTGCGCTCGACAATCTTGTCGATAAAGCCATGCTTTTCGAGATACTCGGCCGACTGGAAATCGGCGGGCAACTTTTGCTTGATGGTATTCTCAATAACGCGGCGGCCGGCAAAGCCAATCAGGGCGCGCGGCTCGGTAATGTTAATATCGCCAAGCATCGCGTATGAAGCGCTGACGCCGCCGGTGGTGGGATCGGTAAGCACAGAGATATACGGAAGGCCTGCATCTTTAAGCCTGCCGACAGCCGCTGACGTTTTGGTCATCTGCATAAGAGACAAAATGCCTTCGTGCATGCGCGCACCGCCAGATGCGGAAAAAACAACGAGCGGCCGGCGCTCTTTAACAGCAAGCTCACACGCTCTTGCGATCCTCTCGCCCGCGCCCGTGCCGAGACTGCCGCCCATAAACGAAAAATCCATAACGCCGAGCACGGCATTGTGGCCGTCTATATCGCAGGTTCCGACTACAACGGATTCCTTCTCGCCGAGTTTAGCGATGGTCGCCTCGACCTTGGACTTGTAATCACCGGTGGCATCATGAAAATCAAGATGATCGCTGTATGAAATCTCTGAGAATGCCTCGACAAACGTTCCTTTATCGGCAATGCGCTCTATACGCTCGCGCGCCGAAAGCCTGCCGTGATAATTGCACTTGGGGCAGATAGAATCATTCTTCTTCCACTCGTCTTTGGAGAAATGACTCTTGCATTTGGGGCAGATCGCCCAAAGTGCCTTTGCCGGCGGGATTTTGGGCTTTTCCGTTTTGTGTTCAAACCAACTCATCAGATACTCCTTAATTCTGGTGTGATTGACCGTGAAAACATCAAACTGGCATGAAAACGATACCGTATATGGAAGCGGGCTTGTCGCCGATAGCCCTGAGAGAATGCTTTACAACGCTGTTGTAGTATGCCGTATCGCCTGGATTGAGGACAAACTTTTCAGCCCCGTAAGCAAGTTCGACACCGCCTGCCAGGCAAATAATAAGCTCTTCGCCCTCGTGAGAAGAATCCTTTTCAACGCCGCCAGAAGCAAGCTCGATGCGAAAAGGATCCATATGACGGTCGGGCTTTCCAATGGCGAGCGAATGCGAAGCATATCCAAACTCATTCATGCCATGGCCGGCGACTTTTGCCGCTTCAAGGTCGGCCGAGCGCGTGATGATGGGATCGGGCTTGAACTGATCGTCCATAAATGTCCCGAGCCTCTGGCCGAGAGCGCGCGATATTTTAGTCAAAACTCCAAGAGCCGGCAAAACCTGCGAAGACTCAATTGCATTGATAACATCGACACTGACCCCGCTCTTCGCTGCAAGATCTTCACTGCTCATCTCAAGGCGCTCGCGATATGTCCTGATGCGCTCGCCCACTTTCGTTTGCGTACTCATTGTTTACCTTTCATATTTTGACATATTATATCAAAAAATACTTGCGCTGGACCCTATTGTAAAACGCGCACCTGCGATATATGCCTTGCGCCTGTAAGAGCCATAATCAACCTGTCAATTCCGAGCGCCACTCCCGCCGCCTTCCCCATCAACGGAACGCACGAAAGAAAATCCGCGTCAATAGGGTAATCACTCTCACCCAAAGCCGCGCGCTGCGCTTTTGCCTGCTCGAAACGGGCGGTCTGCTCCACGCTGTCATCAAGTTCGCTAAAGCAGTTCGCCAGTTCCACTCCATTCCAATAAAGCTCCCATCGCTCGGCCACATCTCCGCGCGTACGCGACAGCGAAGCGGCCTCAATCGGATAATCAGTCAAAAAGACGCCTCCTTCAATTTGGGCAAGCGCGGGCTCGATCTTGCAGGCCATATCGTAGTCGAAGCGTTCGCAGTCCCAGCTTTTCCACGGATCCCAGCCTGCGAACCGGCAATAGGCCTCCCGCACCGTATAATCGGCGAATGTTACAGACGAGTGCGGAGAAAACTCCTTGAAGAGACCTGAAACGAGATTGACTGTGTCGTTTCTGATATCTGCATAGGAACTCTCGCGCCGGTACCACTCTATCATGGTAAACTCCGGATTATGTCGAGAACCGGCCTCCCCGTCACGAAAACACGGACCGATCTGATACAGGCAATCCATTCCGGCGGCGAGAAGTTTTTTCATCTGGAGCTCGGGCGATGCGCGCAGGAAACCTCCTGTGGCAACCGGAGGGCAGTCGATATGGCATTCGGGAGCCGGAGCCTCAATCCTGACGGGAGTTTCAACCTCGGTAAAACCGCATGAATCAAAAAATGAGCGGATGCGCGAAAGAACGCGAGCCCTCACCTTAAGCACAGCTGTTACATCAAACGTACGCTCACTCATATCTTGACAATTTGTCGGCGATACTTCTGCCGAGCCGCGACTCGAGCCACGGCGTTACATGCCAATAATCGCGCAGTTCCAAATATTCGCTTACGGGACCGCTCTGAGCCGGCTTGACACCCCAGACGCACTTCAGAAGGATATTCCTCGCGGTGGCTTCGCTTGAAACGAATTCAATAACCTGTGTACGGAAGCCCATAATTCTCATTATCTGCGCTCTGAACGAATCGGTCAGAATATCGCACAGGCGCTCGCGCAAAATGCTCTGGCGCATAAGAGCGGCGAACGCTCCTTTATCGTCAAGGACTTTCTGAAGCTCATGCTGGCAGCACGGGGCCGAAAGAATATATTTAGCCTTCCATTCCACGCCCTTTGCAAGCGCCTCGTCAGTCGCCGTGTCGCAGGCGTGCAGCGATACAACCAGGTCGACGCCGCATTCGCCCTTTTCCGGCGCGGGGAATGCCTCAGACGGATTGAATACAGAAAGGTCGGACTGCACAAACACCACCCTGTCGGCAATATCAAGACGAGAAGAAATGTTTTTTGCCTCGCGGATGACATCGGCGCGGCGGTCGACTCCGACTATTCTTACATCGGCGAACCCGAGAACTTCGGTAAGGAACGGATAAAGGCTGACAGTCAGGTATGCCTTGCCACAGCCGCAGTCAACGATAGTAAATGTTTTCTCCTTATCCTTTTGCGGCACATCGCCGAGCGTTTCGGCAACAACCTTGAGAAATTCGTTTACCTGATCGTACTTGCCGCGCATGGACGCGCGAAGCCGCCCCTCGGCATCGGCAAGAGAGAGTGCGCGCAAAAGAGCCGACGAATCAAACGATGTCAACGGCAGTTTCTTGACGCGATCGTGCGGTTTAATTACCACCTCACGATTCATCTCTGCAGAACGCGAAACCATAACGCGCCCCTTCTTGGTGACTCGAATGTGCAAATCACCGCCTGCGCTCATAAGATGCAAGTCGCGCGCTCCACGCTGCGCAATAATCTCTTCAAGACCTTCGCGCGCCCCTTCAGTGTCAAAATTTTTCACGCGCACCTGCCCGGCGTCGGTCATTTCGGCCTGAAACATCCGCCTGCCGCCGAGATCGACGGGGCGCATCGAGATTTTGAAATTCTTGCCGTTGCGCCTGACAGACTGGACTATCTTCATGAATCCGTCGCCAAATACGCAATCGCGTATTTCATTCTGCAGAGATTCGTCAAGTTCAAAACGCTCCATAGTCTTTATCCTTGATTTATTGTTTGCATCAAAACATTCATCCGCATCTTCAGCGAGAAATCTGAGACGGAAAGCGCTTCTATGCACTCCCGCAACGGACTCATGACAAAATCGCGCTCTCGCGCCCTCGGGTGCGGCAGCGTGAGATCGTCGC
>JAZOTG010000139.1:0-3210 GCA_045657505.1 Kiritimatiellia bacterium
AATCTTCTTATGAATATTGGGCCTGACGGTTCAGGGCAGTTTCCACGAAGAGCGGTTGAGGTGATGAAGGAAGTGGGCAAGTGGTTTAGGGTAAACGGCGAATCCGTTTACGGCACGCGCGGCTGCGCGATTGCCAACGGCAAGGATGTGGTGTCGACGGTGAAAGGTGAAGTGCTGTATCTTCATTTTTTGAAAGAGGGCGTTGATAAAATAAGTTTTAAAATCAAAGATAATATTGCGTCATCAACATATCTTGCCACGGGCGAGAATCTTCCTGTTGAAATTAAAGACGGCGTGGCGACGGTGGCGATAAAGCGCAAAAAAGGTGACGCGTTTGATGTTGTTGTTAAACTTGTATTGAAATAATTGGCTTACATGCTATCAGTATATCGCTCGTCAGCCGTTATGCAGGCGAGGTTTGTTTACGGTAAAATAATCCCGATTCCCAGAGTGTCGGTGAAAGATCAATATTTGGAGGAAAAATGAGTAAAGGCACGCGATTTGTCTGGTTGTTGATTGTGTTATTGTCGTTGGCGGTGCACGGCGCCGATGCAGAAGTGTTTTCTGTCGGTGAGGTTGTAAAAACAACGCCATTTCGTCAGGTGCCGTTCAAGTGGTGTATTACTCCGCGATATGATTATTCTAAAATGTATGTCTCTAAGCTCTTTCTTGCGCAGGCTGATTTTGACAAGGAATATCTTGGCAGGTTCAAATTGCGTGATAATGGCAAGCAGACGGTGTGTATGACATGCGAGAGCGCGCTTGAAGCCATAAAGGGTATGGACGCAATCATGCTCGGTCTCCCGAAGATTATTTATCTTGTGGGATGGCAGTACAATGGACATGATTCAAAATATCCGGCTTTTTTTGAGGGCAATAAGAAGATAGCGCGTAAGTGCGACAAAGATCCGCTCGACAGCATTCGCTTTTTGATGCGCGAGGCAAAGAAATACAATACGACAGTAAGCCTTCATATAAATCTGTTTGATGCCTTTGAAGACAGTCCGCTGTTTGAGGAATATAAAAATGCGAACATCCTTGCCAAAGATAAGGACGGTAAGTATGTTATAAGCGATTGGGGGTACAAAATCAGTTACACGGAAGAGTGGGAGAAAGGCTTGTTGCAAAAACGTGTTGACCGACTGTGTTCCTTGTTGCCTATAGCTGAAGCGGGTACGATTCATGTGGATGCCTTCCATAATAGTGCGCCAAGGCCTTGCGATGTGGGGGGAGGCAGGATCGCTATCAAAAAGACCTCGCCGATTAGCCCCTGGCATGGCCACACCAAAGAGACGGATATGGAAACCAAAAAGAAGATCCTCTCGTATTTTGATTCTAAGGGCATTGATGTCACCACGGAAGGGTGGGATATGGACATCGGTGAAATCGGAGAGGGGTATTTCCCAATGTTTTGGCATTGCAATGCGCTCTCAAGCGCGCTCTCTTTAAAGGCATCGCAATTTTGCGGCGGTAATGTTTATGGAACGCAGCGGATATTCGGTGAAAATGTAAATAGCGAGAGTATTTTCAGCAGAAATCGCAACTTATCTCAGGCATTTGAAGTGCTTAAGCGTGAATTCTGCAAGAAAACACTTGTTTGCCAATATCTTAACAATTTTACTCGTAAGGCTCTTATTGAGGGCAAGGAGGGGTGTATCGGCGAGTTTGAGGGTGGCGTGCGTACAATGCTTAAAAAGGGCAGTTTGAGTGTAGCCAAGGACGGGAATGTGCTTGCTGCCGGCGGCGATGTGTTTATTCCTGCTCTATGGCTTGGAAATGGAGCAGTTGTCGCATATTCGGAAAAGGGATGCCTTTCTAAGGAATGGACATTGCCCGAGGGAGTAAAGCTTGACGAAAATGCGAAGGGATGGATTATTGAAGCTTCAGGGCGCAAGCCGTTTTATGCATATACGGTTAAAGACCGCAAGGTTTTAATTACGCTTGCTCCCAATCAAATGATTCTTCTCAAGGCTCAATAACTTTTGCCGGTGGAGGTTTTCATTACAATAAGGTAAAAGACGGGAGAAGTCGCAGAAATTTCATCAAAAACATGGTTCAATGGCAAAAATATTGATAATGTGCGAGAATCTCCTAAAAAATGTTGCAGAAAATTAAATTTTTTAAATTTACGGTTGCGTTTGAGGGGTAAAATTTGATATACTAATAAACAATTCTCTAAAGAGAAGGGTCGCGATACGGGCTGGTATATCCCGTCGCGTCGTGGCCGTAGAGTTAAAAGCTCGCGGTAACGAACACACCGCGAGCCTTGTTTTTATGAGAATTACTGGGCCAAAACCCAGTCGCGAGAGAGATGCCCAAAGGGTCTCCTGCGCCAACATGAACAAGTTCGTGCGCGCAGATATCGCGACCGTCGAGGGCCAGTCAACGAAGGGGCCAACGGTTGAAAAACCAAGGCCGTAACTAAAAAAAGGAAAAAGGAAAATGCAGCAGCAAAGAGTCCGCATCCGCCTTCAAGCATACGATCACCGTGTGCTCGATCAGGCCGTCGGTGGCATCATCGATACGGCAAGGGGCACGGGTGCGCAGGTAGTGGGGCCCATCCCTCTGCCGACCCGCGTCGAGCGTTTCACGGTGAACCGTTCACCAAACGTCGACAAGAAGTCCATGGATCAGTTCGAGATGCGCACACACAAGCGTCTTCTCGATATCGTCAACCCGACCGCTCAGACGATTGATGAGCTCAAGAAGCTCAATCTTCCCGCTGGCGTCGACATCACCATCAAGGTCTGAGGAGGGTGTCATGGAAGGTTTGATCGGTAAGAAAATCGGAATGACCCAGGTTTACGACGCCGACGGCAAGCGCACATGCGTTACCGTTATCGAAGTCGGTCCCTGCCCGGTTGTTCAGCTCAAGACTCTCGAGAAAGACGGCTATCAGGCCGCTCAGCTCGGTTTCGGTCCTCAGAAGGCGAAGCGCCTTGCAAAGGCTCAGCAGAAGCACTTTGAGAAGGCCGGCGTTGAGACGATGAGCCTCTTGAAGGAGTTCTCGATGGACGAGGGCGAGACGGTTGAAGTCGGCCAGGTTCTCACAGTCGCCAATTTTGAGGGCGTCAAGTACGTTGACGTCACAGGCGTCACCAAGGGCCGCGGTTTCGCGGGCGTCATCAAGCGCTATGGTTTCTCCGGCGGCAACATGACCCACGGCGGTCACTCCAAGCGCCGTACCGGTGGTCTTGCAGCGCGTGACCT
>JAZOTG010000140.1:0-4681 GCA_045657505.1 Kiritimatiellia bacterium
TTCGCCCGGGTCGCCGACTACGCGAGAAATTATCTGCCCCATATCAATACGCCCGAAAAACTCGAGCGACTGCTTCTGAACATGATCCATCATGTCGCAGCGCAAATCCGCAACGGCCTTGGTTGTCGCCCATGACAGGCAGTACCCGTTCAAAAATGTCATCAGAAGCCTGAGAAATACGACAGCAGGGATAATCACGAACAAAATAAGCAGTACGGCGCCGTCCATGGTGCCGTCGTCTTTTACAAACCTCAATCCGAATTTTCCAAGCAGAGTCTCTACCGATGAAAACCAGGCCGGAAGTTTAGAGGCCTTCGCAATCTGCTTTTCAATTTTCGACCTCGGCTTGGAAACGGAAGGCTTTTCGACCGTTTCCCCTGCCGCCGCTGCCGTTTGCGCCGCCGAAGGGGCAGAAGACTCGGCGCACACCATCACGGGCTGCATCATCTGATAAAAGGGAAACAGCACGCCTGCCGTGAGAACACCGCAAAACAGACCTATGAACAGACGCACCTTATAGCGCCCGAGATACTTCCATATGCGAGGATAGGCCTCTCTGACCGTAAATTCCCTGTCAAAAAATTCTTTTCTGTATTCAACCTGCGCCATGACCGCTCCTGTCAATTGGTATGCTGCATATCGCAGAGTTTTCTGTATTCGCCGTGCGCCGCGTAGAGCTGCCCGTGCGTACCGCGCTCTATAATGCGCCCTTTATCCATGACAAGTATCAGATCCGCATTGCGGATTGTGGAAAGCCTGTGCGCAATGACAAACGCCGTGCGATTGTGCATAAGATTGTCGAGCGCGCTCTGCACCTGGCGTTCGGTAACCGTATCGAGCGCACTCGTGGCCTCGTCCAGGATAAGTATGGGCGGATTCTTGACGAGGGCGCGGGCTATTGCAACGCGCTGACGCTCGCCGCCGGAAAGAGCAAAGCCCTTCTCGCCGACATTTCGCGCAAAGCCGTCCGGATGCTTCTTAATGAAATCTGCGGCATTTGCAGAAGCGGCCGCTTTTTCGACACCGGCAAAATCGGCCGCGGGCGTACCGTACCTGATATTCTCTTCGATCGAATCGTTAAAAAGAATCGCATCCTGAGTGACAACACCGATAAGCGAACGCAAATCCTCCGTGCGAATATCGCGCAGATCGACACCGTCTATCGCCACGCGCCCCTGAGACGGATCGAGAAATCTCGCAAGCAGAGCGCTCAATGTCGTTTTGCCGCTGCCGGTGCCGCCAACTACGGCGACCATTTTACCGCGCGGAATGTCGAATGTAGCGCCGCTCACGGCATCGCACGTCGCATCATCGTATCTGAACGAGACATTTTCGAATGAAATACCGCCGCTGAACGTCTTTTTCACGACGGCGCTTTTACTTTCGGGCAGCTCCGTGTCAACATCCAAAAGCGAAAAAATGCGATTGAGCGCCGCCATGGTGTTTTCGATCTGGACCTGAAGCCTTGAAAGTTTTTTAACAGGCTTATACACGACTAACAGAGGCGCCATCATAGGCAGAACCTGATGCAGTTTAATGCCGTCGAAAAAGCACCACCCGAGAAAACCGCACAATAAAAGCACGCCTATCATCTCGAATATCGGAGTTACAAGGCCGCCCACTTTTACTGCGCGCATTGTGCTTTTGACAAGCTGTCTGTTTGCCTGGCGGTACAAGCCGCACTCGTCGGCCTGCGTGTTGGCCGACTTCACAAGGCGCACACAGGTCATAACCTCGTGGATTCTGTCGAGCACGGCGGACGCCCGCGAAAGCGACATCCAGGTCCATTCCCTCATACGCCGGCCGACGACGCGCGAAGCAAGCATGAAAAGAGGAAACGCAGTAGCCATTACAAGCAGAATGGGCACCATGCCGTTGGCAATTGCGAACCAGACAATAAAGCCGACCGACACAAGAATTTCAAAAGGCGCCTCTGAAAGCTCGGCGATCACAATGCGTATAATCGTGCGAACCTCCTGGGGATCGCCGGTGATGCGGCTCATAAGCCGCCCTACATCAACTTTGCTAAAAAACTGCAGTGACTGGCGCTGCGTATGCGAAAGCATCGCGCAGCTTAAATCGGCAACCGCATGCGCTCCTGCCCACGCAAGGCAATAGGAGTTCAGGAATTTCAAGGCCAAACGCACAAACGCCAAAAACGGCACGACCAGGACGGCAATAAGAATAAGCGGAGCCGTCATTGCGCCTTTATCATCCACAAGAGCAATCCCGAAGCGCGATGCAAACTTCTCCACCTTGGGATACCACGGCGGCATATCCCCGCCTGACTGCGCTTTACTCCCGGACGGGGGCGCCGCTTTTTCTTGGACGGCTCCAGACTCCATCTCCCCTTCGCCGCCATCGGCGGCAACCTGCGATGATATGGCCTCAAGCCTGCCCACCGCCGGCTGAACCACCTGAAAAAGCGGCACAAGCGTGCCCGCCGTCATCATTCCGCAAAAGATCCCTAAAAAAATGCGAAATCTGTAGGGCCTTATAAATTTCCAAATGCGCGAGTATGCCTCGCGCTTTGAATATGTACGGTCAAAAAACTCTTTTGCGTTTTGAGTGTCGTTTGCCATTATACCCTTGTAGTTTCAGATTTTGGCGCTCACTCAAGCATCAATAGTCAAGGTTCTTGACATTGAGAGCGTTCTCCTCGATAAATTTACGCCTTGGCTCGACCTCATCGCCCATAAGCAGTGAAAAGACCCTGTCGGCGGCAACGGCATCGCTCAATTTTACTCGCAGCATATGACGCTTCTCGGGATTCATTGTCGTATCGTAAAGTTCATCGGCGTCCATTTCGCCCAAGCCCTTGAACCGGATGATGGAGAGACCCACCTTGCCGTGCGAACGGACATCGTCAAGAAGTTTCTTCAATTCGCCGCCGAACCAATCGGCCGGAGAATAACCGAATGAATCAAGCGACTGGAACTGCTTTTTAAGCATGGAAGCCCCCAGACCGGCAGAGGAAGGATCGTCAAGGAGCGCCTCCGGCTTGAACCCGCGCGACTCGACCATCTTTGAAGTGTTCTCAATCTCGGCAAGAAGCATCAGAAATTGCTTTGCCCTGTCAGAAGGGAGCGTTGCGCCGGACCTGTCCTTGACTTCAAAATCGTCAAGACCGAGCGTAAGAAGTTTTTGCGTCAGATCGCTGTCGGTAAGAACATACTCGACCTTTTGCTTGCGCTCTATTCTGTAGAGCGGCGGCTGTGCAAGGTATATGTAACCGCGCTCTATAAGCTCTGGCATCTTGCGATAGAAGAACGTGAGAAGAAGCGTGCGAATGTGAGCGCCGTCGACATCGGCATCGGTCATAATGACTATCTTGTGGTAGCGGGCCTTTGAAATATCCCATTCCTCGCCGTAACCGCAGCCGATGGCTGTAATGAGCGCGCGTATTTCAGCATTCGAAAGCACCCTGTCAATACGCGCCTTCTCGACATTTATCACCTTGCCTCGAAGCGAGAGAATGGCCTGCGTGGCTCTGTCGCGCCCGCTCGATGCGGAACCGCCGGCCGAATCTCCTTCGACAAGATAAAGTTCCGTCTTGGCCGGATCGCGTTCGGAGCAGTCCTTCAATTTGCCGGGCAAAGAAAGCCCGTCCATCACACCCTTGCGGCGTGTAGACTCCCTCGCCGCACGTGCCGCTTCGCGGGCGCGCGCCGCAAGAAGAGTTTTTTCGATAATAACTTTTGCTACAGCCGGATTCTCCTCGAAAAACGTCATCAGCTTGTCGGCGACAATAGAGCCTACAATTCCGTCAACTTCGCCGTTGCCGAGCTTTGTTTTCGTCTGACCTTCAAACTGCGGCTGCGGCACTTTTACGGAAACGACGACAGTCAAACCCTCTCGCATATCATCGCCGGTAAGATTGTCCTTTTCCTTGATAAACTTGTTTTCGCTGCCGTATTTGTTAATGGTGGACGTCAACGCTCTACGGAATCCCGACAGATGCGTGCCGCCCTCGACAGTCCGGATATTGTTGCAATACGTCTGCTCGAGAGTGGAGTAGCTGTCGTTATACTGGAGCGACACCTCGGCCTGAACCGTTCCGGTAGTGCCTTCCCGGGAGCCTTCAAAATGAATAACGGGCGAAATCGCCTTTTTGGCGGCGTTCAAGTATTCGACAAACTCGTCGATGCCGCCTTCGTAATGAAAGGTTTCCTCGTGATGCGACTCCCCCTCGTCATCGCGGAAATGAATCGTAACGCCCTTGTTGAGGAACGCCAGCTCGCGAAGGCGCGCTGTTAGTATCTCCCACTTGAATGCACGGCATGAGAAAATGGAGTGATCGGGGAAGAACGTCACCTTAGTGCCCGTTTCCGAACCGCATTCGCCTATAACCTCAAGAGGCTTTGTGACAATTCCGCGGGAAAACTCCATTCTGTGTATTTTACCTGCCCGCTTGACCTCAACATGCATCCATTGCGACAAGGCATTTACGCATGAAACGCCGACGCCGTGAAGACCGCCCGAAACCTTGTAGTTCGAACCGTCGAATTTGCCGCCGGCGTGGAGAACGGTCAAAACGACCTCAATTGCCGGACGCCCCTGAGTGGGGTGCATGTCGACAGGAATGCCTCGACCGTTGTCTTGAACCGTGAGCGAACCGTCCGCGTTGATTATGACGTCAATCATCGAGCAATAGCCCGCAAGAGCCTCGTCAATCGAATTG
>JAZOTG010000141.1:0-2981 GCA_045657505.1 Kiritimatiellia bacterium
GTCGTCGTTTGCTGCAAACGGCGTGTCATATTCACGTGAAACTTTCGCTCCGTACACGCAGCCTTCGATTTTGGTGCATAAGGTGAAGGCTGACCGCGCCGGCGCACTTTCAGGCGTTGTTGAACTGTCTACCCCGCATAAGCAGAACAAATGCGTGAGCGCCGGCAGTACGCTTGCCGTAGACGGGCAGATTGTAAACAACGGAATGAAGTTTGCCATACGCGCCAGCGTCAAAGCCGAGGGTGCCAATGCTAAAATCGAGTTGAACGGCATGTCATTGAGTTTTTCCAATGCCGATTCGATAGAAGTCCGGTATGCTGCAGCTACCGAGGCAAAGAACTGGAAGGAACTCGGTGACGATCCGGCAGCCAAGGCGGCAAGTGCTCTTGCCGCGGCCTCATCCATATCGTATGAAAATCTGATTAAGTCGCATACCGATGCGTTCGGGAAACTTTTCAATCGAGTCAGAATCAATCTTCCGTTTCAGGGCGACTCGTGGAAGCTGCCTACCGACAAGCGTCTTGCCGCCAATCTTAAAAAGAGCGATCCCAGCTTTTCCGCACTCGTGTTTCAGTTTGGTCGTTATCTTCTTATTTCGTGCAGTCGTCCCGGCGGGCAGCCTGCGACATTGCAGGGTATTTGGAACGAGAGCATGCGCCCGCCGTGGCAGAGCGCTTACACGACCAATATCAATCTGCAGATGAATTACTGGCCGGCGGAGAATACGGCCCTGCCTGAGTGCCATCAGGCGCTTATAGGCATGATGCCCGAACTTATGGAGTCAGGCCGCATTACGGCAAAAGAGCATTATGGCGCTCGCGGCTGGGTATTGCATCACAATACCGATTTCTGGCGCGGCACGCCGCCGTTTGACGGAGCGGGGTGGGGTATGTGGCCCACGGGAAGCGGCTGGCTCGCCTACCATCTGTGGGAGCGCTTCCTCTTTGGGCGCGATATGGACTATCTTCGCAATACGGCATGGCCTGTGATGAAGGATGCGGCACTCTTCTACAGCGATACGCTTATCGTTGACGCATCGGGCCGTTATCTTGTAACATCGCCTTCTTCTTCTCCCGAACACGGCGGTCTTGTCGAAGGCCCGACAATGGATATGCAGATCGTGCGCCAGCTTTTCAACGCGTGTATCGAGGCGTCTGCGATCCTCGGTGTCGACGCCGGTTTTGCCGCTGAGCTTAAAAAGAAGGTCGCCAGGCTTGCTCCAAATAAAATCGGGCGTCACGGGCAGCTGCAGGAGTGGATCGACGATATAGACGACCCCAAAAACCAGCACCGCCATTTTTCGCACCTTTGGGGCGCGTATCCCGGTTGTGAAATCAATTGGCGCGACACGCCCGAGCTTTTGGCCGCCGCGCGCCAGTCGCTCATATTTCGTGGCGATGCCGCCACGGGCTGGTCGATGGGCTGGAAGGTGAACATGTGGGCACGCTTCCGCGACGGCGATCATGCACTGAAGATACTTGACAATCTTCTTGCTCCCGTCGGCAAGCGTCCCGGAGTATGGGGCGGGCTGTATCTCAATCTGTTTGATGCGCATCCGCCATTCCAGATCGACGGTAATTTCGGCGCGACTGCGGGTATCGCCGAAATGCTCCTGCAGTCTCACGTGTTCGACGAGAAGGGGCGCGTCATTATAGACGTTCTTCCCGCATTGCCGGCGTCGTGGAAGGACGGCTGCGTATACGGGCTCAGGGCGCGCGGCGGGTATAAGGTGGATATTGAATGGAAGGACGGCAAGCTTGAAAATGTGAATGTTGTGCCTGTTTGCGAAAATCCCGTTCCATATGTAATTAAGAAGAACAATTGATATTAGGAGTTCTCGTCATGAAACGTTTATTTTTCGCATTATCCCTACTGTCCGCGTTTTCATCGTTTGCTGCGGTGCGTTCGGTGACGCCCGCGGCGAGAAACGGCGCAAAAGAACGGTGGCATCAGCAGCGTCATGCGGAAAAACTTGCTTTAGCTAAAAACGGCGGTGCGAAGATAGTTTTCGTCGGCGACTCCATAACACACTTCTGGGAGTCGCACGGCAAGTCCGTGGCCGACAAGCATTTTACAGGCGAAAACAAGATGCTCAATCTCGGATTCAGCGGAGACCGCACCGAGCATGTGCTGTGGCGAATTGATAACGGCGAGCTGGACGGGTACGAGGCCAAGATTGTCTTTCTGATGATCGGCACAAACAATTCCGGCCATTTCAAGTTTTCAAAGGAGCCTCCGGCTGATACCGTATTGGGCGTCAGAGAAGTGCTGAGGAAGATCCGCTCAAAGCAGCCGCGCGCAAAAATCGTTCTTTGCGCCATTTTCCCGCGCGGGGCGAAACCGCAGGATCAGTGCCGCGTTAGAAACGATGTTGTCAACGAGGAAATCAAGAAATTCTGCGACGGCAAGTCTGTGATATGGTGCGATTTCAGAGATTTGTTCTATGAGGGTAACGGGGTGCTGCCGCGTAAAATCTTCCCCGATCTTTTGCATCCGTGCGCCGCCGGCTACGAGATTTGGTATTCTGCCGTAAAGCCGTATATCGATGCGGCCATGTCGGGCGACGGCAAGGCTTTCCCTTCAAACCGCTGTTCAAACATTGCGGCAGCGTCTGCCGGTCTTCCTTCTGCCGCAACACCTGTCTCCCGCATACGCAATGAGGGGTACGGCAACAAGGACTGGTGGCTCGGTTCCAACATTGGTTGGCTCGTATCTCTCCGCACCAGCGACTGGAAATACAACGCGAACTGCGCTGACGGTACCCGTACCGACGCTGAATACCCCTTCCATGCAACCACCATCGAAAGCGAACTCGATTCCTGGTATCACATCGCAATCTCTGTTGACCGTGCAGCTAACACCTACACCTTCTATGTAAACGGTAATAAGGTTGGCTTCACCACCGATTTTGCTGACAAGAACCACAACGACATCTACGATGACGAAGATAACGGCTATACCTTCAACATCGGCGAAGACGG